>CAXRHS010000362.1:0-2127 GCA_964230235.1 Myxococcota bacterium | reverse complement strand
ACAGAGGGGGAGATCCTTGCCGCTTTCGTTGGTGGTGGATGGTCGCCTGACTAGCGGGCCAGAGCCGGAAGGTCCTGTGGCCGCAGGCCACGGCCACGGCGAAGGCGCAACCGCCGATCCCCATGCGACTTCGCAAAAGGCGACGCTGGGCGAGTTGGGTGGCCACGTTGGGCTGCGTGCTGCGGGCTCGCTCGGTACTGCGGCTTCGATGCTGGCCTCGGTCGATGTCGGCGGCCACGAGGCCATTGCGGTCGAGCGCGCATTCGTAAACCTGACGCCGCTTGGGGACACCGCATTGCACGTTCGCGTCGGCCGCCTCGAGCCGACTTTGCACGGTGTTTCGATCCACCGCGGCCTGCTTGGCCATCAACTGCGGTTGACCGGTCTGGGCGTCGGGAGTAATCCGTTTGCGCCCGAGCCTAACCAGACGGGGGTTGAACTGTCCGGCGTGGCTGCCGGCCGGCTCGGCTGGGTCGTTGGCGCGCTCGAAAACGCCGGAGGCGGCACCGGTTGGCGCAAAGACGCGCTCGGCCGCATCGAATACAAACTCGGCGGCATGCGCCTCGATGGCCTCAATCCTGAAGCAGGCAATGCTGCCTGGAGCGAGCGGAGCTTGCTGGTCGCCGTGTCGGCCTGGAGTGGGCGCGCCGGCATCGTCAAGGCGGGAAGTCATCTCTATGACGAGGATTTCTTGCGCATTGGCGGCGATCTTCACGCCATTTTTGACGACGTTCTCGTCGACCTAGTTGCGGCCCGGCAGACCCACAAGCCGCGAGCTGCCGATGGCGCCGAGTCTGCAATGGACCTGGCCTATGCCGAACTGACGTGGATGGCCGCGGCGGCGGTCTTTCCGACAGCGCGTTTCGAGTGGGCCAAGACGACCAAGGTCGGCGCGACTGAGCAAGTTCGCTGGCTGGCAACGTTGCAAGCGACGGCGATCATTCGTCCCAACCTTGTGCTGCGCCTGGCGGCCGATGCGGGCACCGAGCCGGCCGAGTCCATCCACTTTCGGTCGGTTATTGCCGCCTTTTCGGCCGCTTTTTGAGCCAAGCAAGGTGCCAGAGTACAAACATTTGCCCGAAAAAGTTGACCGATAGTGGCCGGCTGCAACAATCGACCCGGCGGCGCCAAGTCTGCCGCCTGTCGGTGTAGTAATGCCTGCCGCCTCGCGAATTCCCATTTCAGCCCAGACTATTGGCGGATCGATTGGCCAGAAACTGTGGAATGCCGTTGGCACCCTGGTCCAACCGACCCAACCGCACCAATGGGACGTGACCAATACGCTGCCCAACCGCGCGCAAGTGATTGCGGTTTCGGCGCAAAAGGGTGGCGTGGGGAAGACGACCACCGCCGTGCACCTCGCCGCCGGGCTTGCACAGCGCCACGGTCTGCATGTGCTGCTCGTCGACCTGGATGCACAAGGGCACGTTGCGTCGAGCCTGCGCGCGCATCTGCGCACCGGTGCGGAGACCTATGTAAGCCAAGCGCTCCTCGCCCAGGAACCTGACGTCGCCCTGGCGGTGGTGCCGACGACGTTGCCAGGGCTCCACATCACCCTGGCAGACAAGCAATTGTCCAGCGCGGAAGCGCAGCTGGCGACTCGGATGGGCCGGGACTTGATCCTGGCTCGGGCCTTGCGCACCGTGCGCACGCGCTTTGACGTCATCGTGCTTGATTGCCCGCCCAACCTGGGCTTGCTCACGCTCAATGCGCTTTATGCCGCCGACCACGTGCTTGTGCCGTGCGACCTCTCTGTCTTGGCGCTGGAGGGCGTTGACGACCTGATGCGGACCTTGCAGACGCTACAGTGGACGCTTGGCAAGTGCCCGCAAGTCCTAGGTTTGCTGCACACGCGTGTGGATCGCCGCAACCACAAGCAAAACGCGACCATGCGCCGTGCTATTGGGCAAAGCTACCAAGGCCTGTCCTTGCAGACAGAGATCGGCGTCAACACCGCGCTGCCGGGCGCGCAGCTCCAGGGCAAAGTCGTTTATGACGCGCAGCCCGAGTCGACGGGAGCCCGCGACTCTCCCGCACTGTGCGAAGAGGTGCGCGGGCGTCTTCTCGCCTCGGCGCCTCTTCGCGAGCCCCCCCCGTGTGCCAGTCTTTGACTACATTTGCGTCTCC
>CAXRHS010000361.1:0-4214 GCA_964230235.1 Myxococcota bacterium | reverse complement strand
GCAGAAGATCATCGGTTTTGTCGGCGGCGGCACCAACCCGCCCGCGGTGCCGGAAGAGGAAGTGCGCAAGATCACGGCGCAGCTCGAGCAGACCGAGGTCACCGCCAAGCCGGTGATGAGCTTCGACGAGGGCAGCGAGGTGCGCGTCATCGACGGGCCGTTCGCCAACTTCTCCGGTACGGTCGCCGAAGTGCAGGCCGACAAGCAGAAACTCAAGGTGCTGGTGTCGATTTTCGGTCGCGCCACGCCGGTGGAACTCGGCTTCATGCAAGTCGAGAAGATGGGCGGCTAGCCGCCCCAGGTGCCAGGCGACCGTCGGATCACAGGGATCTGGCCGGTCGTCGCAACGAGCACGGTGTCGCTGGGCGCCCGCAAGGCGCACATCGGCAATTCGCACAGGTGGAACCCTGTGGTTTCACCCAGAGGTTGTCATGGCTAAGAAGATTACAGGGTACGTCAAGCTTCAGTTGCCGGCAGGAAAGGCGACGCCGTCGCCGCCGGTGGGTCCGGCGCTCGGTCAGCACGGCGTCAACATCATGCAGTTCTGCAAGGCTTACAACGCCGAGACGGCGGCGCAGGCGGGCATGATCATTCCGGTGGTGATCACGGTCTACTCGGACCGGTCGTTCACGTTCATCACCAAGACGCCGCCCGCTTCGCGGTTGCTGCTCAAGTACGCCAAGGTGGAGAAGGGCTCGTCGGTCCCCAACCGCGACAAGGTCGCCAAGGTGACCATGGCCCAGGTCGAAGAGATCGCCAAGATCAAGATGCCCGACCTGTACGCCGTGGACATGCGCGGCGCCGCGCAGACCATCGCCGGGACCGCCCGCTCGATGGGCCTCGACGTCGTCGGCTAGACCCAACCCGCCTTCTGCGGCCTCCGTGACGGGCCGCGGGCACCCCACCTGGGCCGGTCTGTAGACCGCCCGCACCTGGAGAAATCGCCATGGCTACCCGTTCCAAGAAATACCGCGCGGCGCTCGCCAAGTTCGACCGCCAGAAGCGCTACTCGCTCGACGAGGCCTGCGCCATCGTCAAGTCCATCGCCAGCGCCAAGTACGATGAGTCCGTCGAGGTCGCCATCAACCTGGGCATCAACCCCAAGCACGCCGACCAGATGGTGCGCGGCGCGGTCGTGTTGCCCAACGGCACCGGCAAGGTCAACCGCGTGCTGGTGTTCGCGCGCGGCGACAAAGAGAAAGAAGCGCTCGATGCCGGCGCCGACTTCGCCGGCGGCGACGAACTCATCGACAAGATCAAGGAAGGCTGGTTTGAGTTCGACACCTGCATCGCCACGCCCAACATGATGGTGACAGTGGGCAAGATCGGCAAGCTGCTCGGTCCGCGCGGTCTGATGCCCAATCCCAAGGTCGGCACGGTCACGTTCGAAGTTGGCGCCGCAGTCAAGGCGGCCAAGGCCGGCAAGATCGAGTTTCGGGCCGAGAAGTCGGGCATCATTCATGCCGGTGTGGGCAAGCGCTCGTTCGAAGCCAGCAAGCTGAGCGAGAACATTCACGCGCTGCTGGACGCCCTGCACAAGCTCAAGCCGGCCACCGCCAAGGGCACCTATGTCCGCGCGGTGACCGTCGCTACCACCCACTCGCCCGGCGTGCGCGTGGATCCGGTCGCATTGGCCAGCGAGGCCAAACACTAGTCGGGGCTCGGGTACCGACCGGCTTGCTGCGCTAGCGGGTCGGGGCCGCGGATTGGCCTTCGAGGCCACACGCGCCCGACCCTGCATGCAAGCCCAGGACCGAGTCACTTGCTGACTCGGGCCGAGAACAAGGCCAGGGCCGAGTCACTTGCTGACTCGGGCCGTCCCCAAGCCTGGGGCCGAGTCACTTGCTGACTCGACCGCAACCAGCCGCCGGGCCTGCCTGGCGCCCGCGCTTTCGCGGATTCGGAAGCACCCCATGTGGCCCGCTGCGCTCGCGTGGCGCACCGGGCGACGGCCACCGGACCGGCACGATCCGGTGGCGTTCGACTCCCCGCAATAGGGGGGTCGCGTCTGAGAAGCTGGCGTTGTCCACCGCGCAAGCGATGGCATGCAAGTCCAGCGGAGGCGCGAGGAGTCCGACAAGGTTCTGTGCGATGGGTGACCGGGTCATCCAGCGTACAGGATGCGACAGGGGGTTGGCCGATCTGGTCAACTGCGCCTGGCGCGACGGTTCTTGCGTGAAGGTGGCGGCAGGGTGCCGGCCACATTCGACATCTCAGGCGTCGCAAGGAGGAAGACCGTGAACAAGCAAGAAAAGCAAGTTCGGGTCGAGACCCTGCGGCGCGAACTCGTCGGCATCGACAGCGTCATTATCGCAGAGAATCAAGGCATTTCGGTTTCCGAGATGCAGACTCTGCGCGGGGCGGTGCGCGCGGCTGGCGGCAAAGTTCGCGTCGTCAAGAACACCCTTGCTCGCTTGTCGGTCAAAGGCACCTCGTTGGAGGTGGCCAGCGACAAGTTGGTAGGGCCCGTGCTGATTGCGTTTGGCAGCGACCCGGTGGGTCCCGCCAAGGCGATCCTCAAGGTGGCCAAGGACATGCCCAGGCTGGTCGTCAAAGGCGGCGCAGTTTCTGGCAAGGCGATCGATCCCGATGGGGTCAAGACCTTGTCTGAGCTGCCCGGCAAAGACGAACTGCGCAGCATGTTCCTGGGCGTCTTGACCGCGGTGGCAAGCAAGTTCGTGGGAACGTTGGCGGCAGCGCCGCGCGATTTCCTGAGCGTGCTGGCCCAGCGGGAGGATCAGCTCAAGAACGCAGGCTAGTGCGAGGGTTTCGACCGCTGCCGACCTCGGTCGCTGTCGCGAAACGGTTTCGCGAGCGGCGGCCATGGCGACCCGCACGGGCGCCCGGTCGGTGCGACCACAACGCAACAACTGGAGAACCAAACCATGTCTCTCAATCGCGCTGATGTGCTCAGCTACCTCAATGGCCTGACCGTTCTGGAACTGGCTGAACTGACCAAGGAACTCGAGAACGCGTGGGGCGTCAAAGCCTCCGCCGGCGTGCCGATGATGGCGATGGCGGCGGGCGGCGGCGGCGCGGCGGCCGAGGCCCCCAAGGTCGAAGAGAAGACCGAATTCGACGTCATCATCCTGGATGCCGGTGCCAACAAGATCAACGTCATCAAGGCGATTCGCGAGATCACCGCCTTGGGCCTCAAGGAAGCCAAAGAGCTGTCCGAGAAGGCCGGCGGCGTGGTCAAGGAAGCCGTCAGCAAGGCCGACGCCGAAGGCATCAAGAAGAAGCTGGAAGAATCCGGCGCCAAGGTGGAAATCAAGTAGCCGCAAGGCCACAGCGATCCAGACCCCCGGGGTTGACGTCGGCGACGGCGTTCAGCCCCGGGGGGATCCGTTCGGGGCGCCCTGGACCGCGCCCGCGGAACCCGAGCTTGCCGGCTGCGCGCCGCGCCCATCGGGACTACCCGCAACCCGGTCCACCATTGCAACACGCCGTTCCGGACGCGGGACGCGGCGAGGAGTTCCTCCCACATGGCACGCACTGCGATGGACCTGCGGGTCCGCAAGACTTTTTCGCGCATCAACCGGGTGGTCAAGGTCCCCGACCTCATCCACGTGCAGCGGCAGAGCTATGACAAGTTCCTGCAGCGCAATGTGCCGCCCCCGCAGCGCGAAAACGTCGGCCTGCAGGCGATCTTCTCGTCGGTGTTTCCGATCCAGGACTTCAACAAGACTGCGAGCCTGGAGTTCGTGTCGTACCACTTGGAGGATCCCAAGTACGACGTGACCGAGTGCCGCGCGCGCGGCATGACCTTCGCCTCGCCGATCAAAGTTTTGATTCGCCTGGTGATTTTTGACGTCAGCGAAACCGGCGTCCAGACCGTGCGCGACATCAAGGAGCAGGAAGTCTACTTCGGCGAAATCCCCCTGATGACCGAGGCCGGCACCTTCATCATCAACGGCAGCGAGCGCGTCATCGTCAGTCAGCTGCACCGCTCGCCGGGTGTGCTGTTCGAGCACGACAAGGGCCGCACCCACGCCAGCGGCAAGCGCATCTACTCGGCGCGGGTCATCCCCTACCGCGGCTCGTGGCTCGACTTCGAGTTCGACCACAAAGACACGCTGTGGGTCAAGATCGACCGCAAGCGCAAGCTTTTCGTGTCGGTGTTGCTGCGCGCGCTGGGCTACACCGTCGAAGAGATGCTCAACTACTACTATGACGTCGAGACCGTGCGCTTGGAGCCGGTCGCGGGTCAGCCG
>CAXRHS010000360.1:0-2637 GCA_964230235.1 Myxococcota bacterium | reverse complement strand
CTGATCAAGTACTCGCCGCTGCACAACCTCAAAGCGGGTGTCCAGTATCCCCCGACGTTGGTGACGACGGCCGACCACGACGACCGGGTGGTGCCGGGCCACAGCTTCAAGTTTGCCGCGGCGCTGCAGGCAGCCAACCCTGGCGGCGTCGGTCTGATTCGCATCGAGACCAAGGCGGGGCACGGCGCGGGCAAGCCCACCAGCAAGCTCATCGAAGAGTGGGCCGACCGCCTGGGCTTCATCGCCCGGGTTTTCGACCTGACCGCCCCGGCGGCGTGGAACTGACCGATGGCCCGCGCAGCGATTTTCGACCTCGACGGCACGCTGCTCGACTCGATGACCGACATCGGCATCGCCTGCAACGCGGCGCTGCAGCACCACGGCTACCGTCCCCACGCCATCGAAGCCTACCGCGGGTTCGTGGGCGAGGGCGTTGTCCACTTGCTGACCCAAGCGCTGCACCCCAGACCGTTTGACGAGGCGGTGCTCGACACCTATAAGGCCCTATATCCACAGCAGATGTACACGAATACGCGGCCGTATCCTGGGGTAATGGCCGCGCTGCAAGCGCTGGTGGAGTCCGACGTGCCGCTGGCGGTCCTATCGAACAAGCCGCATCCAGCGACAGCGGCCTTGGTTGCGCATTTCTTTGGATCGATTCCTTGGCGAGCGACCTATGGCCACCGGCCCGACTGGCCGCGCAAGCCCGACCCGGCGGCTGCCCTGGCGCTGTGCCGCGACTTGGGCGTTTCGCCCGCGCAGTGCGCATTTGTCGGCGATTCTGCGGTCGACGTTGCCACCGGCCGCAACGCCGGCATGCCGGTTGTCGGGGTCGTGTGGGGCTTTCGACCCGCCGAAGCGCACCTTGCCGATGCGGTCGCGCAGTCGGCCGACGAGCTGCCCTTGTTGGTTCGGACAGCAGGTCAAGTCGATTTGCAAAGAAGCGTCACGCGCTGATCTGCGGCATTGACGGTCTTGGGCCGGCGTCCTTGCCTGTGGCCCCGAGCGCCGGTCCCTGCACTTTTTCGGCCGCGCGCTCCGACCCTTCGCAGCCCGGCCGACGCCGACCGCCACCCACGCTTGCGCAGCGCGCCATTGAGGTCTCCATGACGACAGCCTTTGCCGAAACCGAAACGCCGATCGTCAAGCTGGTGGCTGTCGACAAAGACTACCACCTCGGTTCGGTGATCGTTCCGGCCCTGCGCGATGTGTCGCTGTCGATTGCTGCTGGCGAATTCACGGTGATTGCGGGCCCTTCCGGGTCAGGCAAGACGACGCTGCTCAACCTCATCGGCTGTGTCGACATCGCGACCCGCGGCGATGTGATCATCGACGGCGCCAACACCAAGCAGCTCAAAGAAAAGGCGCTGACTGAACTGCGCCTGCGCAGCCTGGGGTTCATCTTCCAGTCGTTCAACCTGGTCGGCGTGCTCGACGCGTTCGACAACATCGAGTTCCCGTTGCTGCTGCAAGGCAGGTTGAACAAGGCCGAGCGCCGCGACCGCGTCATGGCCTTGCTCGGGCAGGTCGGCATCGAGCAGTACGCCCACCACCGCCCCGGCGAGTTGTCGGGCGGCCAGCGGCAACGGGTGGCGATCGCAAGGGCACTGGTGACCAACCCGCGCATCGTGCTGGCCGATGAACCGACCGCCAACCTCGACAGCAAGACGGGCCACGCGATTTTGGACCTGATGCAGGAACTGAACAGCCGCGGCACCACCTTCTTGTTCTCGACCCATGACCCGCGCGTGGTGTCGCGGGCCGGTCGGGTGATTCGACTCGTCGACGGCCAGATTGCCGACCTGAACGCGAGCGCAGAGGACGTCGCCGCGCTTGCCGCGGCCGCTCATTCGTAGGCGAACCCGAAGTCGGCGTTGGGATGGTACTGATCGCGATGGAGAGATTCCGTTGTATGTTTCGCCTACTAGACGCTTGGTTCGGCAGGGGGGCTCACCGCCCCCTCGCGTGGGTTGGCCGGCGCGGACGCGAACTGGCGACCCACCCCGCCAGCACCTCCTGACCGAAGGCTTCAGCATTCGGTCAGGGTGCATAGACCGCACAAGAGGGCAGCCGTGATCCTGATTCGCATCGCGCTTCGCAATCTGCGCAGCCACTGGTTCAAGGGCCTTATCGTCGGCGGCCTGTTGCTGCTCGGCTCGGCGCTTTTGGTGGTCGGCTTGTCGCTGCTCGGCACCATCGACAAGTCGATGTCCAAAAGCGTCGTCGGCTCCGTCTCGGGCAACCTGCAGATCTACGCCAAGAACGCCAAGGACAAGCTCAGCCTCTTTGCCGGCATGACCGAAGGCACCGAGTTCGGCCAGGTCGAGGATTTTCCCAAGATCCGCAAGACCTTGGAGGCTGTGCCAGGCGTTCGCGCCGTGGTGCCGATGGGCTCAGACGTGGCGATGGTGTACGGCGGCAATGTGCTGGACGTCAAACTTGAAGAACTGCGCGCGGCCGAGAAAGCCAAAGATGCCGACAAGTCCAAGATCGTGCGTGCCCACGTTCGCCGCATGGTCGGGCTACTGGCCACCGATCTCGACCGCATCAGCGAGTTGCGGACGGCCGACAACCAGTCCGACGAGACCAAGAAGGCGGTCGCGGACTGCAAACGCGCCGGCAGCGACGAGTTCTGGC
>CAXRHS010000359.1:0-2795 GCA_964230235.1 Myxococcota bacterium | reverse complement strand
ATGGCGGTAGCGTGTGCAAACGAACCGCCCGGTGCGGACCCGCACGCCGGGTGGTGTGGCAGGGGGACGGTCGGCGAATGCCGGCCGCCCCCTATGCCGATCCTGAGCCCGCGGCTTCAGCCGCAGGGAGCAACACGAACGCCGTGTAGTTACACGAGTTGCGCCCAGCACGCGGTGGACCCCAATTGGCGATCCGCACCCGCCTCCACCGCCCTTCCTTGACCCGCCGGCCTGCGCCGCGCTAGCGTTGTCCTCCGCAACTTCAGGTCGTTGGCACCGTGCCCCGCATTGACTCGCCCATCAATCCCAAGTCCTCGGATTTTCAACGTAACCGCGATCACATGCGCGGGCTGCTCGATCGCCTCGCCGGTTGTCTGGAGGCCGCGCGCAACGCCGGTGGCGTCAAGGCTGCGCAAAAGCTCGCCCAGCGCGGCAAGCTCAGTCCGCGCGAACGGGTCGAGCGCCTGCTCGATCGCGATGGCGAATTTCTTGAATTATCACCGCTTGCGGCCTACGGCCACTATGACGACGAGGCTCCCGGCGGCGGCACCATCAATGGCATCGGCCGCGTCTGCGGTCGGTTGGTGATGATCGGCGCCAGCGATACGCGGGTCAAAGGCGGCGCAGTCTATCCGCTCGGCGCCGACAAGATGATCCGCGCTCAGACCATCGCGCGCGAAAACGGGCTGCCCAGCATCAGCCTGGTCGAGTCGGCGGGCGCCAACCTGCTATACCAGGCCGAACTTTTCGCGCCCGGCCACCGCGGCGGTCGCGGTTTCTGCAACCAGGCGCGCATGAGCGCGATGGGGCTGCCGCAGATCGCCATCGTGTTCGGCAACGCCACGGCGGGCGGTGCCTATGTGCCCGGCATGAGCGACTACACCGTGATGGTGCGCAACCAGGCCAAGGTGTTCCTTGCCGGGCCACCGCTGGTCAAGGCGGCGACGGGCGCCGACACCGACGACGAGACCTTGGGCGGCGCCGAAATGCACCACACCCAAAGTGGCCTTTGCGACTACCTTGCCGACGACGACGCCCACGCCCTGCGCATTGGCCGCCAGAGCGTAGCCCACTTGCACAGGCCCGCCCACCCGGTGCCGCGCGACACGCCCGTGAGTCCCGCCTACGACCCGGATGAACTGCTGGGCATCGTGCCGGCCGATCTCAAGGTGCCGTTCGATATCCGTCAGGTGCTGGCGCGGGTGGTGGATGCCAGCGAGTTCGACGAGTTTCGCCCGGGCTACGGCGCCACGTTGGTGTGCGGCTTCGCCCGAATCGAAGGGTTCCTCGTCGGCGTTTTGGGTAACAACGGGCCGCTTTTCTCGGAAAGTGCACTCAAGGCCACCCACTTCATCCAGCTGTGCTGCCAGAAGCGGGTGCCCATCGTGTACCTGCAGAACATTACGGGCTTCATGGTCGGCGTTGAGGCCGAACGCAAAGGCATCGTCAAAGACGGCGCCAAGATGGTGCACGCGGTCGCGACGGCCAGCGTGCCGCAGTTTACGGTGCTGGTCGGCGGGTCGTTTGGCGCCGGCAACTACGGCATGTGCGGTCGCGCCTACGACCCCCGCCTTTTGCTGACCTGGCCCAGCTCGCGCATCGCCGTCATGGGCGGCGACCAGGCCGCCCGGGTGATGCGGATCGTGCAAGAAGAGGCCATGCGCAAGTTGGGCGTCCAAGCCGACGCCGACGAACTTGCGGCCATGGAGGCCACCGTCCGGGACGAGTTTTTGCGCCAGTCCGACCCGTACTATGCGACTGCACAGCTGTGGGACGATGGCATCATCGACCCGCGGCACACCCGTCAGGCATTGGCGGTCGGCCTCGAGGCGGCCTGGCAGCGCGATCTTTCCACCACGGCGCCTTCGTTCGGCGTTTTTCGCATGTAGGTTCGCTGTACCCGCCATGGCCACCATTTCGCGCCTGCTCATCGCCAACCGCGGCGAAATCGCCTGCCGCATCGCCCGCAGCGCCCGCGACCTCGGCATCGTCCCGATCGCTGTCTACACCGATGTGGACGCCAAGGCGCTGCACGTGTCGGCGTGCGACGACGCCATCTACCTGGGCGAAGAAGGCCACGGCAGCCCTTACCTCGACGTGGCAAAGGTCGTGCACGCCGCGGTGCAAGCGCGCGCCGATGCGGTGCACCCAGGCTTTGGGTTCCTGAGCGAGCGCGCCGAGTTTGCGTCGGCAGTCCTCGCCGCCGGCCTGCTGTGGGTCGGCCCGCCGCCGGAGGTGATGGCGCTGCTGGGGCGCAAAGACGCCGCGCGTCAGCTGGCCAAACAGCTTGGCGTCCCCGTCATCGCCGGCGTCGAGAGCAGCGAACGCTTGCCAGCAACGCCGCGGTTGCGGGCTCGCGCGCTGGACGAGTTGGCCGAGCTCGCGTCTTGCGTTGGCTTCCCGCTGCTGATCAAGGCGGTCGCCGGGGGCGGCGGTCGCGGGATGCGGGTGGTCCACCAGGCCGAAGCGTTGCGCGGCGAACTGGCCATCGCGGCGGAGGAGGCCACGGCCGCCTTTGGCGACGGCACGTTGCTGGTTGAGCGCTTCGTCGAGCACGGTCGCCACATCGAGGTGCAGGTTCTGGCCGATGCCTTTGGTGTCGTCCTGCACCTGGGCGAGCGCGAATGTTCGGTTCAACGCCGCCACCAGAAGATTGTCGAGGAGACGCCCTCGCCGGGGGTGGATCCGCACTTGCGCGACAAGCTGTGCGCTGCGGCGGTACGGTTGATGCAGGGGGCTGGCTATGTCAGCGCCGGAACAGTTGAATTCCTGCTCGACGACGAAACTGGCGAGTT
>CAXRHS010000358.1:0-5254 GCA_964230235.1 Myxococcota bacterium | reverse complement strand
CGGCGAGCCGCCGACGCCGCCAAAGGTGCCGACACGACCGCCGCCGACGCCGCCACCGACGGAGCGGCCGCCAAGGACGTCGCGACCATCGATGCCAAGGCCGATGCGTCCAAGCCCATCGCGTGCGCCGACCGCGCCGGCGGCTACCTGGTGGACGGCAAGTGCAGCAATGGCGGTACCTCGATCCCGTTCGCGTGCATGCTCGTCAAAGGCTGCGACCTGACCTGGCAGACCGACTTTCGCAATTGGTCGGGGCCGCTGATCGGCAACGACTACACCCTGGTCAATGCGGCGAAAACCGACAAGATCGTCGGCAAATTCGAAAACGCCACGGGCGGCACCTACACCTACGAGGGCCCGGGCTTGACCTGCAACGCCACCATGGAGCGCTTTGAATCCACCTTTGCCACTGACATTTGCTGTAGTGTCGTCGGCAACAGCTGCTCCGACGCCGCCAGCGCGTGCGTGCCCATTCAGGAGTCTGCCGGGCCGGCCAACATCGTGACCACCGGCTGCGTGCCGCTCGCCGATGCGCCGACCACCGTCGACGCCCCGTGCAGCGCTGCCGCGGGCAAGCTGACCTGCAAGGCCGGACTGATGTGCATCAAAGACAGCGTCAAGGGCGACGGCGGTCACTGCAAGAAGCTGTGCGTCGCCGCCGGCGATTGTCCGGCCGGCCAGGGGTGCACCATTGCCAGCGCCGCGCCCAAGGCCGGCGTCTGCTTTGCGGTCTGCTCCCCATTCGCCGCCGCTACCGATCCGCTCGGCTGTCCCCAGGGTCAGGCGTGCATGCCGCTGACCGCCAGCGACGCCCAAGCCGAGCGGGTCATGGGCGCCCGCTGCGTGCCCACCGAAGGCGGCAAGATCGGCGACTCCTGTGGCTCGGGTGCCAACTGCGAGAACGGCGCGGTGTGCGTCGCCAAATCGTGCGCGGCGATCTGCGACGACGCCCACCCCTGCAAAGCTGGCAGTTGCACCGGTTTTGGCGTCGCCAACGGCCCCGACGTCGGCAACGGTTTTGGCTACTGCAAGTGAGCCGGCCTGCCAAGGCGCTGCGGCCGAGCCAATTGCAAGAGCGCGTCGAGGCTACGGCGCCAGCAGCCGCCCGGTCGCTCCGGCAAAGCCCAGCAAACCAAGCCCCAACAACAGGCACGCGATCGCCGCCCTGCCGGTAAAGCCCTGGTCCGGCGCGAGGTTCGGCTCCGCTTCCGCCAGCTCGGGCCGCGAGAAACCGGGGTGGACCCAAGCCGCCACCGCGTCGCCGACCTTGTAACGACCGGCCTTGAAGTCGTCGATGGGCACATAGGCGCCGCCGTCCTGGGTATTGCCGGCGCCGTCGGTCCAGCGCAGCACCGCGATGCCGCCATGCTGGGCGCCGCGCGCTTCGATGACCTGCAGCACTGTGGTTTGCACCCGCGTCCACTTGCCGGCTTGCAGCTTTGCTGCCTGGTCAAAGTGGGTCCAGGCCAGTACCCCGGCCACGCCCACCAGGACGAGGCCGACGGTGGCGACGACGCTCAGTTTCACGGTCTGCTGGTTGCGCCTAGCCGCGCGACGGGAATGCCGAGCGCACGTTGCCCTCAATGCCTTGGATATCCAGCGGCTTGGGCTTGACGTCGCCGTAGAAACCCCGTTGACGTGTCAGACCAAAGCCAAAATCGACCCCGGCCAGGGTCATCTTGCCGAGCGTGCGCTCATACAGCCACCAATCCTTGCTGTAGGTCGACACGCCGATCGCATCGTAGTAGGCAAAAAGGCCGATCGCGCCCTTGAGCGCCAGTTCCCAGGCGGCCAGGCTGATCTTGCCGTTCAGGCCGTAGTCGCCGGTCGTCGGGTTGTAACCCAGCGCGATGTTGGCGCTGGCCGGCTTGCTGGCGTTCAAGCCGATCTTGGCCTTGACGCCTACCCCTGCCTCGGCAATCCACGCATTGGCCGAGACGCCTGCCGACAACGCCACGAAGCCCTCGACACTGATGCCCGTTTCCAGCGAGCCGTCGACCTCGTACCACGCGCCACCCTTGTCGTCTTTGCGGCGCTTGATGACGATGTTGTTGAGCATCACCTCGCCGACCTTGAAGCTGACGCCGGCCTGAATGCCCAGGTTGACGGCCAGCCCAAAGAACGGCGTCGGGATGTTCTTGCGCCACCACTTGTCGACTTTCTTCTCGGTGCCGCCGTACAGCTTTTTGACGCCCGAGACGCCCAACTGCCAGTCGCCGTCGCGATTGGGTGGGGTAAAGGTAATGCCGCGGCCCGCGCCGATCGGAATCGTGATCTGCGAGGGGTTGTTGTGCTCGCCCTGCGGTTGGCCGCCCGCGCCGGAACCGCCGCCGGCTGGCGCACGGCCAGCGCCGGAGGTCGAACCGCCCGCCACCGGCGGCGCATGCTGCTCTTCGGAGGCACCGGCAGCCTGCTTGATCTGCGCGCGCTGGCCACCTTGCGCGGCTTGCGCCGCCTGGTCAGCTTCCTGTTCTTTGGCGGCGGTCGACGCGCCCGCGGCGGCTGCGCCCCCACCCGGCGCTTTGGGCTGCTTGTCGTCCGGCGCGGCGCCACCACCGCCGTCCGGCGAGGCCTCTGTGGCTGGCGGCGGCGCCTTGGGATCGGCGGCTGCGCCCGGCTGGGCGGCGTCGGGCTTGGCCTGCGACTTCTTGTCGTCAGGGTTCTTGCCGACGCGCTTCTGCACGATGTGCGCGCACTCGTGCAAAAGCACCTTCTGGTAGCCAGCCGACCCGGGCTCGCCGGCCTGGCTCGAGATCGTGATCATGTCGCCGACCGCAAACGCCGAACAGCCGCGCTTCTGGCACTCGGCGTCGGCTCCCGGGCCCGAGCGAACCACCACGTCGCTCAAGTCGGCGCCCATGGTGTCTTTGACTTTGCGCACCGTGGCCGCGTCGAGCGCCTCGGTCTTCATCACGCCGGCCGGGGTTGCCGCGGCACCACCGCCACCTTCGTCTTTCTTGCCGCCACCTTGAATCGCCGCCTGTTGCAGATCGGCCTGCGCCCGGGTTGGCTGCAAGACCTGCTGCTGGGCTGGAGTTTCTTTGACCTCACCTGCAGTGCGCGCTTCAAACGCGCGGCGCTTGGCCAGCTTGTCTTCGTTTGACTTGGGTTGGGCTTCCACAGGGCCTCCGGTTCCAAGGGGTGGGCGCATCGCCGCACAACACCGCAAAACATGCGCTGGGCAGGCTGCAAACGCAAGGAGACACGCGATTGCTTCGCCACGCCGATGGGTCTGCATGCCCCAGTCTGGTCCTGCAGGGGTCCAAGGGAAGAGGCGCGCTGCTCCTGCAGCCAACGCTGTCTTGCGCTTGACACCGCGGCCCCGGACGCAAACAATCGCGGCCGCGCGATGGTCCTGGACTGCGTCTCCGACCCGCCCGGCCCAGACCTGCCCGGCCCAGACCAGCCTGATCCAGGCCAGCCTGACCCAGGCCAGCCTGACCCAGATGCCGCCTGGCCCGATCGCGCCAAAGTAGCCGGGCCATGTCCGGCAAACCCGTGGAGCCGCGCGTGATCAGCGAACACAGCCGCTTTCAGCTTGAGGCGTCGAAACTGGGCCGCGATCTCATTTTCCAGGTCACGGTGTTCGAGAAGGAAGAGCGCAAGCGCAAGAAGCTGTTCGCAGAGACGCAGTGCAGCGATCCTTTTCACCTGGTCATCCAGTTCATTATCCGCGAAGCACCTGATTTTGAAACGCTTTTGCAGCGATTCGTGCGTCAGCTGGAGCACCGCGGGTTTGCGCCCATCCGCATGCGGATGCGCGACGGTGCCAGCAAGTGGAAAGACTGGCAGGCCGTGCCGTACGTGGGCGAAGGCGGCGTCGTGCCTTCAAGCGATCCGCCGGTGATCGAGTTGCCGGTACCTGAGAGCAAGCCCGCCGCCCGCGCCAAGGGCCATGCCTAAGTTTGTCGTCGTCGCGACAGCGCTGGCCGTCCTGGCGGCTTGGCCGGTCCACGCCCAAACCCGTGCCGCAGAGGCCTTTGGCGCCGAGCCCTTGCAGTACACGCCCGACGACGGCGGCCCGCTGCAGCTGTACGCCAGGTCGTGGGCGGTCGTCATCGGTATCGACGGCTACCACAACCTGCCCAAGCTCGGCGGCGCGGTCCGCGATGCCAACCGTGTCAGTGAGTACCTGAAGTCGCAGGGCTTTGACGTCACGGTGTTGACCGACGACAAGGCCACCCGCGGCGCCATCACCGAACTGGTTGGCGACAAGCTGCCCGGCAAAGTCGGTCCCGACGACCGCGTGCTGGTGTACTTTGCCGGCCACGGCCTGTCGCGCGGCGAGGGCGATACGGCGATGGGCTACCTGATGCCGGTCGAGAGCAAGCGCGACTCGCCGGCCGCCACGGCGATCTCGATGGCGGAACTGCAGCGCTGGTTCGCGCAATACAAAGCCAAGCATGTTTTCTATGTCGCCGACGCTTGCTATTCGGGTCTTTCGATCGGCACGCGATCGGTGGGGCTTTCGCCCGAGACCAAAGCCTACATCCGCGAAGTGACCAAGCGGCCCGTGCGGGTGGCGCTGGTAGCCGGCAATTCGGGCCAGGAAGCGCACGAATACCAGGGCCACGGCCTGTTCACCTACTTCTTGCTGCAAGGGCTGCAAGGCGGTGCCGATGGCAACAAGGACGGCCTGGTCACCACCGACGAACTCGCCGCCTTCATCAAGCCCAGCGTGGCGCAGACGGCGACGCAGCAATTTCGCGCCAACCAGCACCCGCAGTTTGCGCGCATGGGCGAGGGAGAGTTCTTGTTCTTGACCCCCCACACCCGGGTCGCTGCGGCCCCTGCTGCGCAACCCACCGGTCCGACACCGCAATCGACGCGCAGCGCCGAGACCGCCGCGGGTCCGCGCCCGAGCACTACCGCCGGACCGGCCGCCAAGCAACCGGTGCGCGCCGCCGTGCTGTACTACGACTACGAGGGCAAGGTCGAAGACCTGGTGCCGCTGCGCAAGGGTCTGGCGCAGATGTTGATCACCGACCTGACCGGCCAGCCTGGCGTGCAACTGGTCGAGCGCGAGCGCCTCGAAGAAGTGCTCGCCGAGCAAAAGCTGCAGCACAGCAACAAGTTTGACCAGGCCACTGCGGCGCGCGTCGGCAAGCTTCTCGGGGCCCAGTACCTGGTGATGGGCCGCATCGTCGATTTCATGGGTCGGCTGAGCCTGGAAACCCGGGTGGTGCACACCGAGACGGGCGCGATCGTCAAGGCCGGGCGCGCCCAAGGCAAGCTTGAAGACTTCATGCAATTG
>CAXRHS010000357.1:0-6887 GCA_964230235.1 Myxococcota bacterium | reverse complement strand
CGCTTTACCGCGACATGGGCGCAACGGTGACGATGGGCCGAGCGCCGAGGCCCTCCGTGCAGGGTGTGGCGGTGGGTGGCACGTCGGTCGTCAATGGCGCGATTTCGTGGCGACTTCCGCGCGACGTCTACGCCGATTGGGTGGCGCAGGATGCGGCGATTGCCGACGCGTGGCCGTGGCAGACGTTGGAGGCCATCACCGACGAGATCTGCGCCGATTTGCACATCGCCCCGACCGATGCCGCCATCGCCGGGCCCAAGAACGCGCTGATGGCCGCAGGCGCCGAGGAACTGGGGCTGGAACACCGACCCATCGCGCGCAACGTCTCGGGTTGTCAGGGTTCGGGCCGCTGCCTGCAGGGCTGCCCGCACGGCGCCAAGCAGTCGATGGACCGAACGCTGCTGCCTGACGCATGCCGCGCGGGCGCCGAGATCCTGGCGGGCTGCGCAGTCGAGACCTTGGACATTGTCCGCGGCCGCGCGATTGGCGTGCGGGGCACGACGGCTGCCGGAGCGCCAGTGCAGGTGCGCGCACCGCGGGTCATCCTGGCGTGCAGCGCGGTCCAGACGCCGCTCATGCTCTTGCGCAACGGCCTGGAAAGCGGCCCCGTCGGCCATGGCTTTCAGTGTCACCCGGGCGGAGCCGTGGCCGGTCGCTTTGCCGAACCGGTGCGGATGTGGACGGGCGCGACCCAGGGCCATGAAGTTATTGGCTTGCGCCACGAAGGCCTCAAGTTCGAAGTGCTGGGCTTTGACTACACCATCCTCGCGTCGCGGCTGCCCGGCCTTGGCCGAGCCTGGGGCGTGCACCTGGACGACCTCGCCCACTTTGCCGACTGGGGTGTCGCCGTGCGCGCGGAGGCGCGGGGCCGGGTGCGTCCCATCGGTCGGCGGCAAGCCCGCGTCGACTATGATTTGACGCGCAGCGACGTCGTCAAGCTGCGCCGCGGCGTCGCGGTGTTGGGTCGGCTGCTCTTGGCGGCTGGGGCGCAGTGGGTGGCCCCGGGCGTGCACGGTTTCGATGTGCAAGTCGTTGACCCGCGGCGCCTGGACGACCTGCAAGCCAACGGTCCCACGGATGCGCGCGCCTACCATGTCGCGGCGACGCATTTGTTTGGCACCTGCCGGGCCGGCTCGAACCCGCAAAGCGCTGTGGTCGGGCTCAACCTGCAACACCACGCGGTCCGGGGTCTGTACGTCGTCGATTCCAGCGTGTTTCCGAGCAACACCGGCGTCAATCCGCAGACTTCGATTCTGGCGCTCGCGATGCTGGGCACCCGCGGCATCCTGGCCGAAGCATGACCGACAGTTCATAGAACTGCGCGCGACTACAAGGTGACGCAGCGCCGGTTTCTCCGGCAATCCGCAAGACTTGCACGTTGGCGGCAAAGGTTTACACTCGCACACGCTGGCGGTTTCCCCCGACGACAGCAGTTCCGGGTAAGGGCGCCGCCAAAAACAAGTCGTTTTTGGCGATGCCCTTTTTGCTTGTTGCGTGGGTCGCAAGCTCGCGTCTTTGCAAGCCGACTCGCCGCTCCGCTCCCTTCGTAAGAGATCGATTTATTTTCGGCGAGTTCCTAAGCATGTGCTGCCGTGGGCTGGGCGACACTGTGTCGTCGCGCGTCGCGGCCAGGGAGGCGTCCATGAACTGGTTGAAAAGACCACCAGATGTCACGGCGTGGTCCGACGGCGATCTGGTGGCGGCCCACGCGGCCGCGCAAAAACATGTCCGCCGCCTGCGCACCTGGCTGCCGGTGGTGGTCATCCTCATCATCGTCGGCTATGTGTTCGCCATCCGCGCGACGTTTCAGAACATCGACGGCGACAAGATGGGCGCGGCGATTGAGCGCCGGGTGTCCGGGCTCAACCCCAAGTTCCAAAAGGCGTTGCAAGATGTGGGCAACGACGCCGGTCCGGTGGTCAGCAAGGCCCTGGAAGTCGAGTCGGCGCGCGCCATTGAGGCATTCGGGCGCAAAGTCGACAGCGAAGTCGAGCGGCTGCGCACCGATCTGCCGGACAAGATGCAGGGACTGCTGAACGCCCGCATGCGCGACCTGCGCACTGCGCAACTTCACCAGCTGCAAATGGAATTGCCGCAGGCCGTGACCAACACGGCCAAGGCCGAGCAAATGCTCGACGCGCTGTCGGCCGGCACCCATGAGTGGGCGCAGCGGCAGTTGGTCTCCACGTTCCAAAAACACCTTGTGGAACTCGAACGCCTCAAGAAGACGCTGCAGCGCCTCGCTTCGGCCGACATCGCGGCCATTGCCAAAGCCAGTGGCGACGGTCAGGGCCTGCCTGCCGGCGCGACACCGGGCGATGTGGTCGGCGTCAAGGCCGAAGGCAAACGGATTTCGCCCGAGCAGATGCTGGCCATGTGGCTCGAGATTTTCGAAGAGGCCATCAACGGTCCCGAAGGCGAGACCATGCTCGACGAAGGACCGGCGGACAAGGGCGGCACCCCCGCCAAGGCCGGCGGCAAGGAGGCGACCAAATGACCACCCAAGCACAATCTGCGCGCGACTACCTGGTCGCCGATTACAACGCCCTGCATGGGCAACGCAAGCGCACGGTCATCGTCGGTGCGCTGCTCGTCGTGCTGGTGTTCGGCTACATGACCTGGTTGCTGTCGGCGGTACGCCACATCACCAAGCCGGACAACCTCGCCGACGCGCTGGCCGGTTATGTCGAAGTCAGCCTGCCAGACTGGAAACGCAGCGCCAAATCGGTGGTGACCACCGAAGCGCCGCGGGTGGCCCGCTTCATGGGTGACACCGTGGTGCGCGAGCTGCCCCCCGTGCTGCGGCTGGCCATCGAGAACATGGTGCTGGAGTACACCAAGGACATCGCAGAGACCGCCGCCAAGCAACTGCAAGCCGCGTTTACCGAACTGGTCATCGGCGCCCGTGAGGAACTCGCGCAGGCGGCCCAGACCGGTAGCCAGCAGGACCAGGCGCTGTTGATGGCCAAGGCGCTCGACCGGCAGATGGACAAGGCGCTGCAGAAGAAGGACTCGGTCAGCAACCCGTACGAAGAGACGGTGCTGGTCAAGCTCGAAAAATCGCAGAAGGCGTTGGCGAGCCTCAATGAGCGCCTGGACAAGCTGCTGGATCCCAAGCACGAGCCGACGAGCCGGCGCGGCAAGCTGGAGCGGCGCTTCATCATGACGTTCTGGAAGTTCATGCAGCAGGAGAACCCAGACCTGCGGCAGAAATAGGCAACGCGAACGGTGCACTCGGCTGTTGCGGGTAGTGTCGCGGCAGCCGAGTCTGCCGGTCGCGCGGCTGGGCGAGATCCAGGCGCAGGGCCGGGGACAGGCACAGAGACAGAGCCAGGCACAGAGACAGAGACAGCGACAGAGGCGGGC
The DNA here is from genome assembly GCA_964230235.1 of Myxococcota bacterium. GTDB lineage: Bacteria > Myxococcota_A > UBA9042 > UBA9042 > UBA9042 > SXRM01. Next base: position 3,521 of record CAXRHS010000357.1, on the reverse strand, counting down.
ACGGACTCAGGGTCGGGCGACAACGCTAGCCCTCGCTGACCCCCCAACCCTGCAAGCGCAGCCCGCTGACAGTCAGGTCCATCTCGGTCAGCGCAAAGCCGGGCAGGTCGGCTGGCAGGCGCTCGCGCACCCCGACGTCAATCAAGATCTCTGCGGGCTTGGCCAGGTCTTCGCCGAGCTTGCACGCCACGTTGACCGCGTCGCCAAAGTAGTCGTGGTCCTCAACGACCAGAATCTTGCCCCAGGCGATGCCGATGCTGACGTGCACGTCCTTCTCGTCCGGCGTGGCGATGTTCTGCATCTCGAAAGCGTCGCGGATGGCACGCGCGCACAGCACCGCATCCAAGGCGTCGGCAAAGGTCGCGAACAAGTTGTCGGCTTCGAACTTGACGACCTGGCCACGCCACTGCTGGACCAGGGGGCCGGACGTCTTTTGCATCCGCCGCACCAGCGCAAGGTAGTGCACGATGCCAAAGCGGCGGGTCAGCCGCGAAAACCCGCTCATGTCGAGCACCAGCACCGCGCGGTCGCAGCCGTAGGTGCTCCAGATTTGGGCTTCAATGGCCTTGGCGTCGGGCCCGACCGCGTCGTCATACGCGTCGAGCAGGTCGTAGAGGTTCTGCATCATCGGGCTACCTCGTAGCGGAAAAAGGTCGAGGCCCTATTCAAAAACCTGCCCCTTCTTGATGCGCCGCCCGTAGTAGATCTCAAGCATTTCGCGCAAGAGGCGCTTGCGCACCGTCTCCAGTTCTTCAGCGTCAAGTGACCCGGCGTCGGTGCCGAACACGTAGTTCTCGACCTGGAATTCGCGGCGCAACATCTTGGTATGAAAGATGTTCTCTTGATAGACGTTGACGTCGATCATCTGGTACTTGTGGCGGTCGGCCTTGTCGACAAACGACTGGATGCTGTTGATCTTGTGGTCGATGAAAAACTTCTTGCCGGTGGTGTCGCGCGTAAAGCCGCGCACCCGGTAGTCGATGGTCACGATGTCGGACTCGAACGAGTGCAGCAAGTAGTTCAAGGCCTTGAGCGGCGAAATGCGCCCGCAGGTGCTGACGTCGATGTCGGCGCGGAAGGTGCTGATGCCGTTGTCTGGGTGGCTCTCGGGGTAGGTATGCACGGTGATGTGCGACTTGTCGAGGTGGCCGACCAGCGAGCGCTTTTGCGGCAGTTCGACGCCCTCGCGGATGACCTGCGACAGCGGGATGAAGCCCGGCAGCGGACCCGGCTCCTCGCTGTCGTCAAAGGTCATGGTTTTGCCGGTGATCTCGTCCTCGGCTATCAGCATCGTCACGCTGGCGCCCTGCGGGTCGTAGTCTTCGCGCGCGATGTTGAGCACGTGGGCGCCGATGATGCGGGCGACGTTGAGCAGGATTTGGGTGAGCTTTTCCGCGTCATACACGTCGTCGATGTACTTGATGTAGTCGGTGCGGTGGGCCGGCGTGCGGGCGTAGCAGATGTCGTAGATGTTGAAGCTGAGCGTCTTGGTCAGGTTGTTGAAACCCTGAAGGCGCAGTTTCTTGAGCGGTTTGAGGGCCATGGGCGGCAGGCTCGCGGGCGGTCGAACGCGTAGGGGCTGGAAGGCCGCGGGCGAAGGGTGGCCGGCGGGGGCGCAAGCGTAGGCGATTGCAGGAGCGGGGGCAATGGCGAGACAGGGCCGGGTCAGGGCGATCGCAAGAACTCAAACCAAGCGCTTGCCTTCGCGGGCTCGACCTGAACCTGCGCCATTCTCTGCGCCTGATCGCCGGACGCGCCCGACGCTGGGTCCCACACACGCCGTTCGTGAACGTGGTACGTAGCGGCTGGTGACCGTGGTAGCGCTGGCCGCAAACCGTCAGCGACCACGCAACTCCTGACTACGCCTGACTTTCAGCGCCAGCCGCCGCCGGGCCTGGCTATGCCCAGCCCCGGGGTGTGGCGGCAGTCAGGATCAGCAGTCCGGACCAGGGACAGGCACAGGCGGCTGCTTGCGATAGCCCTGAGGGCCGGGTGCATCCGCGAACGGATAGTGCCCTTGTGAACATGGCATTGCGGTTGGGCGCACCCGCGAACCGTTTCTGACTCTGTTCCTGGCCCCGAGCCAATTCGAGCACGCCGCGGTAGAGCCCGCTATTGGATGAGCCACCATCGCCGAACAGCTTGGCCGACAGCACGCCGTGGTCGTCCTGCAGATTTGCTCGCGGCTGAGACGGAAGGACAGGTGCTTTTTGAAGCCTGCCGGTGATCCCGAGGTCGCGCAGTGGCTGCGCAAGGCTGCCAGTGCCTTGCCGACCAATGGCAGCTTCCGGACTCACGTCGATGGCACCAAGCGCCAAGCCTTCGGGTCCAACCCGGCCGCAAGTTTTCGCCAACAGTGCCTCGCGCTACACTGGCGATGGCGGCCGAACCGCCCGAATGACGCCCATGTCCGGTCCCGACACCACCGCCGATGCCCAGTCTACTGCAGCGTGGGCTGCGACCGACCCGCTGCGACCGGCAGATACCAGTCCAGCCGCATGGGCGGTGTTGCTGGCTCGCTACCGGGCGATGACCCCGCAGGAGCGCCTTGCGGAGACGTTTCGGCTCAATCGCGTGGCCAGGGAGTTGGCGGAGCGCGGTGTTCGCATTCGGTACCCGCATGCCGAGGACCGCGAGGTGCTGATGCGCACGCGGGCGCTGTGGCTGGACCGCGAGACTATGCGGCGCGCGTTCTGCTGGGACGCGGGGGCGGCGACGCAGCCATGATGCAGCCCGGCGACGTGGCGGCGCTCAGCGCTTTTGCGGAGGCGGCCCGGCAGATCCGCCTGCCTTTCTTTGTCGTCGGGTCCGTGGCCAGTTCGCTGCATGGGATTCCGCGCATGACGCAGGACGTGGACGTGGTCGCATTGCTGCGGCGCGATCACATCGGCGGCCTGTGCGCTGCCCTAGGCACCGACTGGTACGCAGCCGAAGAAGCCATGGAAGAGGCGCTGAGATTTCGCTCGTCGTTCAACGCCATTCATTACCCTTCGGGTGTCAAAATCGACGTCTTCGTCGGCGGTCACCGCCCCTAAGATGATCTGATGTACTTGCGCGCTATGGATGTCCAGTTGGACCCGGGGGCGACGCCAATAGCAGTCGCCAGCGCCGAGGATGTCGTTGTGCAAAAGTTGCTTGGGTTCAAGGCAAGCAACAGGGTGCTCAGCCGGCAACTCGACGACATTCGGGGCGTGCTCCGCACCCAAGGCGACCGCTTTGACTGGAGCTACGCGTTGGAACAGGCCGAGGCGCTAGGTGTCCGCGACCTGGCCGAATCCTGCCGTGCGGAGTTACGCTAGCCGACGTGATGCCGCCTGCTCGACAGGCGATCGGACTTGTCCCGTTGGCTCAGTGCACTGATCGAAGCTCGCTCGGAGCCTGGCGGGGCAGAGCAAAATTGGGATGGGTGAGGGGCCGGACGGCGTCCTCGCCGCGGACCACCGGTCACCTCATCTACTGGCAACCCTTCGCCGAATCGCCTACGCTGCACGCCACCGGTGCTGCATTGGGGCGGCGCAGCC
>CAXRHS010000356.1:0-2854 GCA_964230235.1 Myxococcota bacterium | reverse complement strand
TCGTCGGTGGCGCCGTCGCAGTCGTCGTCCTGCTGGTTGGCGCAGCGCTCAAAGGGCCCGGGCGGCAGCGGCGACACGTTGCACATCGCCTTCTTCTTGTCGGCGCTGCACACCTTTTTGCCGACCACCCGGCAGGCCCCGGTGCCTGCGTCGCACTGGTCGCCGACCGCGAAGCCCTCGTCGGTAAAGCCGTCGCAATTGTTGTCCTTGCCGTCACCGCACAGCTCCGTTTCGGGCTTGCGCACGTTGGCCGGGTCGGTCAGTTCGCACACCACTTTGCCGCCGGCACCGCAGTGCAACGTGCCTTTGGCGGCGCAGATGCCGGTGCCTTTGGTGCAATCCAGGCCCTTGCCCAACTCTTCGTCGGTGTGGCCGTCGCAGTCGTTGTCCTGGCCGTCGCACAGCGTTTCGGTGACCTCGTGGCCCAGTGGCATTTCGCAGCCGAGCTTGCCGGCGACGCACACGGTCTTGGCGTCCGCGCAGATGCCGGTCGCGGTGCACGCCTGCGGCAGGTCGCCGACGTCGTCGGTAATGCCATCGCAGTCGTCGTCCACGGCGTTGCAGGCCTCGACCGGGACCGCGCCGCAGCCGCCGCCGCCGTTGGTCAGCCCTTCGTCGGTCAGGCCGTCGCAGTCGTTGTCAAAGCCGTCGCACAGGGTCTCGCTTACGCTCTCATAGCCATAGGGGTAGGTGCACGAAAACCCGCCCTGGCCGTCGCAATGGGCGACTGCCTTGCCATCGGGTAGCGGGTTGCCGCACACGCCCTTGACGAGGCAGGTGCCGGGCGGGGCCACCAGGTTCTCGTCGGTCTGGCCGTTGCAGTCGTCGTCTTTGCCGTTGCAGACCTCGATCGCGCCGGGAAAGATCTGCTTGTCGAGGTCGTCGCAGTCCGCCTGGGCGCCAGCTGGCGCCACCGACGGGTACTTGTCGCCGTCGAGATCGCACGCCAGGTTGGTTTTGCCGGGGGTGCCAAGGACGGCCTGCTCGGCCGGCGGCTGGCACCAGAACTTCAAGTCGTCGTTCTTGCAGATGTCGGCCTGCACCGGGTCGAGGTTCCAGACGCCCTTGTAGTCCTTGGTGCCGCACAGGTCCCACATCACGTGGTCGACCAAGCCATTGGGTCCTTCGATGGCCAGCTTGGCGCCACATGGCAATGTGAAGCCGGGCCCCAGATCCAACACCTTGGTCTTGAGCAGCGCGGTGACCGAGTTGGCGACCGGCGGCACATAACCGATCGCGATCGCTTCGCCGGCCGGCAGTTCAGTCAGCAGTTCGCCCAATTCATACTGCTTGATGTCCTCGGGCTTGGTCGAAGGCTTGCTGCCCACGATCGGTTGCACCACCGCCACCACGCTTTTGAGCGATAGCGCATACTTGCCGGGATTGTACAGTTCGATCCAGCGCGGCGAATTGCCGGCGCCGACCGAGAACTCATTGATGATGAGGGCGTTGGCGGGTTGCGGACAGCCGCCCGATGGCGAGGTCGGCATCGCATGGAGGGGGCCGGCCCAGGCACAGCACGCCCCAGCGACCGCCACCGCCAGCATCGCACGAAAACCGCTGGTTTGTCCTTTCGTTTCCAGGGTTTGCGTATTCCGGACCGGCCAGGCCTGGCCGCGCATGGCGCAAGCATACGGTTCTTTGCCGCGCGCGCCACAAATTGACCCGGCCGCCATGGCGGGCCTGTCACACCAGCAATTCGGCAATCATCTGGCGGAGCAACAGCAGATTGCCTGGACGATCGGCCGGCGATTTGCTCACGATCATTCCCATTCGATGGTGGCGGGCGGCTTGCTGCTGATGTCGTACACCACGCGGTTGATGCCGCGCACTTCGTTGATGATGCGGGTGCTGATGCGGCCGAGCAGCGCGCGCGGCAGGTCGGCCCAATCGGCGGTCATGCCGTCCTGCGAGGTTACCGCGCGCACGGCGCAAGTCGCTTCGTAGGTGCGCGCATCGCCCATCACGCCGACCGACTGAACAGGCAGCAACACCGCAAAATACTGCCACAATTCGGATTTTCCGGGCCAGGCGTCGATTTCCTGACGCACGATGGCGTCGGCTGCCTGCAACAAACGCACCCGCTCAGCGGTGACCGGGCCGACCATGCGCACGGCCAGGCCCGGCCCCGGAAACGGCTGGCGATCGACCAGCGACGCCGGCAGGCCGAGCGCGCGGCCCAACTGGCGCACTTCGTCCTTGAAGAGCTCGCGCAACGGCTCGACCAGCTCCAGCCGCAGGCGATCGGGCAGGCCGCCGACGTTGTGGTGCGACTTGATGGTCGCCGATGGTCCGCGAAACGACACCGACTCGATGACGTCGGGGTACAGCGTCCCTTGCGCCAGCAGATCGCAGGGCCGGTCGAGTTCGCGCAAGGTCGACTCGAACACCTCGATGAAAAGCCCGCCAATGATCTTGCGCTTGCGCTCCGGGTCGGCCACGCCCGCCAGCGCCCCGAGAAACAGGTCCTGGGCGTGCGCCGTGTGCAGGTCTACCCCCAGACCCGCGCCCAGGATCTGCTGGACCGCCTCGGCCTCACCATGGCGCAGCAACCCGTTGTCCACAAACACGCAGTGCAGTTGCGGGCCTACCGCGCGCTGCAACAGCGCCGCAGTCACGCTGGAATCGACGCCGCCCGACAGCGCGCACAGCACCTGGCGGTCGCCAATCTGCGCGCGCAACGCCGCGGTCGCGGTCTGCACGAAGCCGTCCATCGTCCAGTTGCCCGGGCACCGGCACAGGTCGCGCACGAAATGCGCCAGAATCAGCGCGCCCTGACGGGTGTGCACCACTTCGGGGTGGAACTGCACGCCGTACAGGCCGCGCGCCGGGTCACCCATGGCCGCGAGCGCCC
>CAXRHS010000355.1:0-9449 GCA_964230235.1 Myxococcota bacterium | reverse complement strand
GGATCGCGCGCTGCGTTTTCGCCCGACGACTCCAGAAGACGCGCCGCCCAAGCCAGCAGCGCCGCCGCCCATCGCGCAGCGGCCGGCGCGCGCCGCGGACGGCCTGGATCGCGCCGCGCATGCCACCCACCACCGACCGGCGGACAGCGTCTCCAGTGCACCTGCGGTCGCTTTGGACTCGCCGTCGGCGCGGGCAATCGGGGTTTGCGTGGTGCTGGTGACCCGCAACCACGCCCCGGTCATAGCCGCCCGGCTGGGCGCGTGGCGCCAGGCCGTGCCCGATGTCGACGTGCGGATGGCCGTGTTGGACCTGGGATCGACCGACGACACCGTGGCCGCGGTCGAAGAAGACAGCAAAGTGACCCTCGCCTCGTGCCCGGGCGGTCTCGCCGACCCGCTGCGGGCGCTGGCGGTTGCGGTGCGCGCGGTTCCGTCCGACATCGCGGTCCTGGTCGAGGCGGGTCACCCTCCAGGGCCGCGCGGCGTGGCGCTGGTGCAAGCCGCCCGCGCCGGTCAGGCGCCGCCGTGGCTGGTCGCGGCCGAAGAAGGCGTCGTCGCGGTGCCGGCCGGTTCGCTGCGCAAAGTGGCGGGGCCTCCGCCAAGTCTGAGCCAGTGGGCTGGTGAGGCGGCGGTGCCAGCGCCGCCCTCCCTGGACCGGCCAGCCGACTGGCGGCATGGTTTCGTGGCAGCGCTTTTGGGTCGACGCCAGCGGCGCCGCGATCAGGTGCTGGCGCTGCTGCCGTGGCCGCTGCGGCCGGTCGCGGGCAAGCTGGCGGGGCTGTTGGCGGGGCCGTAGCGTTCGGCCCGTTCCGTTTGTCCGGCGAACGCGCAGTTTGCGCTGGGATGGCCGGTTGGGGCTGCCGCTGAACTTGCTGGCAACCCGGCGCGATTTCGGGAACGCGAAGACCGGGGCCCGTGTAGAAACACGTAGATCGACACAAGCGCGGAGCGGAGCGGCGAGTCAACTTGCAAAGTCGCGAGCTTGCGACCCACTGAGCAAGCAAAGGGCCGACGTAGAGAATCGAATCGATTTTCTACGGGCCCCTAGTCCATCGACGACGCGCCTGAAGCCTTGCCCTTGACGGGTTCAGCGGCCTTGGCCCGCTGCACTTTGCCCGGCGCCACCCGCTCGGCTTCGACTGCAGCCAGCTGCGCCTTGGCCCACCCGGCAGTCTTGGCATCGCCAGCCTTGATCGCCACCGACTGCAAGGTCTTGAGCAGCGCCAGTTTCTTGCTCGCATCGGCGGTCTTTTCGACCTCCGCGCGCAAGCGGGCCACCTCAGCCGCGGCGGGACTTGCGTTGGCTTCCGCCTGTGCCGCTGGCGCGTTTTCGGCGCGGTTCTGCACCGGTGCTGGCGCGGCGGCGGCCGACGAAGGAGCGGACCGGTTTTCGTTGTCACGGTTCGCGTAAGCGCCGCGCTGGATGTCCTCGGCCTTGCGCAGCACCGCGTTGTCCAGGGCCTGGTTGCGGCGGGCCTGGTCAGCATCCTCTTGCAGCGCCTCCTTCTTGTCGGCCGGCGCATCCTTCTTGTTGGCGACCATGCCCATCGCCGATCCCGGCACTTGGGCGGCCTCCTCGCGCATGGCGTCGTCCCGGCCGGCATTGCCCTTGTCGGCGTTGGCGACCTGGGCCTGCTTGGGCGGCGGTTGCGCGAACTGCATTTCTGCTTCGGCCTTGGACGCCGCGCGCTGCACTTTGTTGTCCGCGACCTGCGCGGGGCCGAGCGAGGCCGGTTTGGCCTCAATCGGCGCGTTGTGCAGGGGTTCGTCGCCCAGCGCCACTTGTCCGGCCTCGGCCTTTTCGGTTGCGGGCGCGGCCGCAGCACCGAGCGGTCCGGCCGCCGGCGCCGGGGCAGCCGCAGCAACTGCCGCGGGCGGTGCTGGCGGTGGCGCAGCAGCGGGCTCGGCGGTCAACACCGGCGGCGGCCGATCGGCGACTGCGACGGCTTCGCCACCGGTGGGCGCCGCAACCTCTTTGTCCTGGCGGGCGCTCACCGCAATCAGCAGCGCCGCGGCGCTGGCCATCGCCAACACCGGGCCCGGCCGAAACAGCCAGTCGGCCAGCCGCGCAAACATCGACTGCGGTTGGGCGTGCTCCGCCGCCGCTTGCGCCGCCGCTGTCAGCACCACCGAGCGCACCGCCGGCGACACCTCCGGCAGCGGCAGCGCCGCGATCCGCTGGTGCACGCGCGCCATCGCTTCGATTTCGTCGCGCCACTGCACCGGCACATCGCCGGGCAAGCCGCCAGCGATGCGTCGCTCGTAGGCGTCCACGAAAGCCGCGTCGTCCAAGGTGTTGGGTTCGTTGGTGGCCATGGCCTCCTCCCTTGCTCACGACCCGCGCCGGGCGGGTCTGCGCGACCGGGAGCCGGTACGGAACATTATGCGAAATCCGCCAGCGCCTCGCGCAACGCCTTGAGCGCATAGCGCATCCGGCTTTTGACGGTGTTCTCGTTCGTTTGTGTGGCTTCGGCGATCTCGGCGAAGCTCAAGCCACTGATTTCACGCAAGGTAAAAACCTCGCGCTGCTCAGTCGGCAGATTGGCCAGTGCCACATCGTACGCCTTGCTGAACTGGAGGTCGGCCGTATTGCGGCTGGCATCCAAGCCCACAGCGTCCGAGGCAAACCGCTCCCCCAGCGTCGGCCCATCGGCGTCGCCCATCGGAGCGTCCAGCGAGGGGCCATTGCGGAACCGGTCGCGGCGCGAAGCGTCGACGCACAGGTTGCGGCCGATGGTGAACAACCAGGTTCTAAACTTGCTTTGGCCCTTGAAGCCCGTCGCATTTCGCACCACCCGCAGGAACGCGTCCTGCACCACATCGTCGGGGCGCGCCGCCCCCTGCTGGATGGCAAAGGCTTTAAGCGACCGGTGGTGGCGATCGTACAAGATCCCCAACGCCCGGCTGTCGCCATTGGCGAAGCGCTCCATCAGCGCCTCGTCGTCCAAGCTCTCCAAGGCCACCACGGCCAGGATCGTTGCCATCTGCAGGAGCCACATCGGCGTCCTTCCCCTACGACGCGCGGCCGGCGCGTTCGATCTGCCGGCGGGTGCGCGGACCCGGCGGACAGGCCGGCAAGGCTAGCACGGTGTCGCGAAAGCGCTCAAATTCACGCGCCGCGGGGCCAGACGCTACGCGCGCGCGAACCGCACCACTGCTTCGGCGTGCACCGTCCAGGCAAAAGCGTCGATAGCGGTGGCGGCGACCGGCCGGTAGCCGTGGCCGGCCAGCGTCCGCGCGTCGCGGCCCAGGGTGTCGAACGCACACGAAACATAGACGATGTCGCGCGGTGCCAGTCGACCGGCGGCGCCGCACAGGTCGGCCGCGCCGGGTCGGCCCGGGTCGAGCAGCCACAGCGTTGCGCCGGCAGCCGCCGACAGTTGGGCCGCCACGTCGCCTTGGATGATGCGCAGGCGGTCGGACCAGTTGGCTTGCCGGGCCGCGCGCGCCAGTTGCGCGCACGCTGCCTCGTCCTGCTCAAACGCCACCACCTGCGCGCCGCCGCGCAGCAGCAGGTCGGTAAAATTGCCTGATCCGGCATAGAATTCCGCAGCTTTGTCGAGGTCGCCCGCCGCGCCAATCGCGGTCGCAACGGCCGTGCGCCGGGCCCGGGTGGCTTGCTCGCTGGCCTGGCAAAACCCATCCGCCTGCGTCCGCACCGCCCACGGCGGGTCCATCTCTGGCAACACGGCCTCCGATTCGCCGCACTGGTCCTGGTGCTGGCCCAGGTGATAGCGCAGGCCGGCCAGACCCAGGCGCGCCGCCAGTTCGCGGGCCGTCGGCGGTGCGCTGCGCACTTTGCCGCTCAACACCGCGACCACGCCTTGCGCGCCCAGCACCAGCGCCAATTCCCCCAAGTACAAGAAGTCTTGCAACGCCGCCACCGCGCGCTGCCGCACGCCTTCGAGCGCCGGATCGAGCGCCGGGCAGTGGGGGGTCTCGGCCACGCGGTCGCTGCGCGCGGTCAGCATCCCTGCAACCAACTGCCCCTGGACCTGGCGCAAGTGCAAGCGCGCGCGCCGGCGGTGGCCTGCGGCCTGCACGGCGACGGCCGTCACCGCCACCTGCGCGCCGACCACCCGCTGCAGTTGCTGCTGGTGGTGGCGCAGCCGTGCGGCGTCGCTCAAGTGCTGCAGGTCGCAGCCGCCGCACTGCCCAAAAGCTGAACACGCCGGTTGGACCCGGTCGACCGACGGCGTGCGGACGGCCAGCAGTTGGCCGCGCAGCACGCCCTGGCGCTTGCCGAGCACCTGCACCTGGATGCGGTCGCCTGGCAACGCTCCGGCGACAAACACAACCTGACCGTCGGTCATCCGGCCCACGCCGTCGCCCAGGCCGCCAAGCCCGGTGATGTCGAGCTCAAACGGGGCGGCCGCTGCCGCAGAAGGGTATGTCATTGCAGTTGATTTCCTTTGCGCGCTTGCCGGGCGGCTTGACGGCGGCGCCCCGGCCTTCGTAGCCTACGCCGCGCGCCATGGTCGCGCATTGCCGGTCTGCCCGCCAGCGGCCGCGGAGCCCCCAATGAAATTGCCAATGGCTGCGGCGTGGTGCGCGGCGTTTGTGTGCGCTTGCACGGTCGCCGGTGGCGGCTCCGGGGGCAGCAATGCCAACGTGCTGTTGTGCGGCGCAGGCGGGGCGTGCCCGTCCGGCATGACCTGCACCGTCAACAACGTCTGCGTGCCCGAGACTGCCGACGGCGGCGACGCGGCCAGCGCCGGCGCGGATGCGGGCACCACCGGCAGCGACACCGCCACCGCCGACAGCGGCAGCGCCAAAGACAGCGGCGACAAGGCCGACAGCCCGGTTGCGGCCAACGACAGCGCCGTCGCGACCGACACGCCGGCCCCCAAAGACACCGCGGTCGCCGAAGTCTCAGCCGACGTTGCCAGCGACGCCGCCGACGTCCCAGTGGCACCGGTGCCGGCCACCATTGCGCAATTGCAGACGGCGGCGGCCAGCCTGCAATGCGAAAACCCGTCTGGCATCGTCAACTACGCCAAGGTCATCGTCGAACCCGCGGTCGTCACCGGGCCCATGATCACCGTGACTGCGGCGGGTGGCAAGAAGAGCACGCTTTTCTTTGCCCGGCCGGCGACCGGACCGCTGGCGGCCGAAAACGCCGGCATGGCGTTCATCGTCGGGGCCAACCCGCTGACGCTGGCTGCAGGCGATGTGGTGCAAGTGACGGGCACCGCGTCGGAATTCTATTGCATGACCGAGATCATGGTCGAGAGCGCTGACGGTGTGGTCCAAAAAGGCAAGGTCGCCGCGCCCGAACCCTACGCCGTGGCGATCGCCAAGGTGTTCAGTAACCCGGAACCCTATGAAGATGTGCTGATCCGCATCAGCGGCGTGGTCGTCGACAACCCCAATGTCGTCGGCAGCGACGGCAAGTACCACGGCGAATTCACGGTGTCGTCCGGGTCGGCCACCTTGCGGGTCGCGGTGTCGCCAGGTTCGCAGTACTACGACAAGGACGCCAAGCCCAAGTTCCAGGTCGGCACCAAGTTCGGCAGCGTTGCCGGCCACCTGACCTATAGCTTTGGCAATTTCCTGCTGCGGCCGCGCGACGACGCCGACCTGCAAGTCGGATTCTGAACCCGCCCAGCGGTCGCCGCCCATGCCAAGCCTGCCTGGCGCCAATGCGGCGCGGCCCTTTGATGTTCAAGGGCTTTTGCTTTCGCTCGAGCACGACAAGCCGATCACGGTGCTCGCCGCGGCCGAGGGCGCGGTGGTGCCGTTCGTGCTCGCCGCGGTGCGGCAACGGCTCAAGCGCCCGCTGGTGGTCATTGCCGCCGATGCCCGCCGCGCCCGCCAACTGCGCGAAGGGCTGGCGACTTTCGAGGCGGAGCTGTGGCCCGGACTGCGGCCGGTGCTGGCCTACGACGACAACGATGTCTCGCCCTACCAGGCGCTGGCGCCCTTGCGCACCTTGGCGCAGGGACGCCTGGCCGCCGGCTATCGCCTGAACCTGGGGTTGGGCGTCGCGGCGGTGGTCCTGCCCGCCGAGGCGCTCCTGCGGCCGACGCTCGGCGCCCAGACGCTCGACCACACCACGGTCCTGGCCTCGCTTGGCAGCAACTTCGACAAGGTTGAAGCGGTCGAGATGCTGCAAGCCGGCGGCTACGAGCGGGTGCCGGTGGTCGAAGACCCGGGCACCTATGCCTTGCGCGGCGGCGGTTTGGACGTGTGGAGCACGCTGTACGACCGACCGGTGCGCATCGACCTGGATGGCGATGACGTCGCGCGGCTGCGCTTTTTCGACCCCGAGACCCAGGCGGCCAGCGACGACGACCATCTGCTGGACTTGCTGGCGCCGCCGGCCCGCGAGCTGGTCATCGACGCCCCGCGGCTGCCGGCGATGACGGCGGCGCTGACCGATCTCGCCGACCACCACGACGTTGGCAACCTTGAACTGCGCGCCATCTTGGATGAGTTGAGCGCCGGCCACGTGGTGCCCGGCATGGAAGGGCTGGTCGCCGCGATGGCCCCGGAGCGCCAGACGATTCTCGAACTGTGCCCCGCCAAGGGCGCCCATCGGCCGATCGTGGTGGTCGACAACCCCGACGCCGTGCACCTGGCCATCGACGCGGTGTGGCGCGAACACTGGGCGCACTACGACGCCGCGCGCGCCGACAAGCACTTGTGCTATGCGCCGGGGGCGATCTGGTGCAGTCCCGACGCCGTGCGGGCGCAGTTGGCCGGGCACACCCAGTTGTTTGTGCGGCCGTTTGCCATTCTTGAAGAGAGCAGTCGGATCCCGACGTTTCTGCTCGAAGTCGGCAACAACCGCGAGGTGGCGCAGCAACTGCGCGACGCCCGCGGCAAGGATGAAGGCCTGCGGCCTTTGGTGCACCACATCCATACCGCTCGCAAGCTCAAGCAACTGGTGGTGGTTGCGGCGCACAGCGAAGGCGGTCGCCAGCGGCTGCAGTCGATTCTGCGTCACTATGGGGTCGGCGGCGAGTTGCACGACGGCCCGCTGCGGCCGGCCGACATCGACGATCTGCGCACCCGCCGCGACCTCGACGCGCTTTTGGTCCTCGGCGGCAGCGGCGAAGGCTACGTGCTGTCGGCCCTGCACCTGGTGGTGTTCGACGAATCGGAGATCTTTGGCCACAAGTCGGCCAAGCCCGATCCGGCCAAGCGCAAAGCCAAAGCCAGCCACGCATTGCGCGACATGGCGGAACTGGCCGAGGGCGACTACGTGGTTCATGCCGATCACGGCATTGGCCGCTACGTGGGCCTGGTGCGCATGGAGGCCGCGGGCAGCGAACAGGACTACCTGCTGTTGCTGTACAAAGACGACCAGCGCCTGTACGTGCCGGTCGCCAACCTGGAGCGGGTGCAGAAATACGCCACTGCGACCGAAGAGGGCGCCGATCGCACCCCGCAGCTGGATCGCCTCGGCCACGACCGCTGGCTGCGGACCAAGCGCAAAGCCAGCAAGGCCGTCGCCGAAATCGCCCAGCACCTGGTCAAGCTGTACGCAGAGCGGCAGAGCCGGCCCGGCCACGCCTTTACGCCGCCCGACGAGGCTTTTCGCGAGTGGGAGGCCGAGTTCGCCTGGGAAGAGACCCCCGACCAGCAGCGCGCCATCGACGATGCGATCCTGGACCTGCAAGTGCCGCGGCCCATGGACCGCCTGGTGTGCGGCGACGTCGGCTACGGCAAGACCGAGGTCGCGATTCGTGCGGCGGTCAAGGTCGCGATGGACGGCAAGCAAGTGGCGGTGCTGGTGCCGACCACGGTGCTGGCCGAGCAGCACCGGCTGACGTTTGCCGAGCGCTGCAAGTCGCTGCCGCTGCGCATCGAGTCGCTGTCGCGCTTCCGGTCGCCGCAAGAGCAGAAAGAAGTGCTGGACCGCTGCCACAAAGGCGAGACCGACATCGTGGTTGGCACCCACCGCTTGTTGAGCAAGGACGTCAACTTTCGCGACCTCGGGCTTTTGGTCATCGACGAAGAGCACCGCTTCGGCGTCGGCCACAAAGAGACCATCAAGCGCTGGAAAAGCAACGTGGATTGCCTGACGCTGTCGGCCACCCCGATCCCGCGCACGCTGCAGATGGCGACGTTGGGGTTGCGCGACCTGTCGCTCATCGCCACCCCGCCCGAGAACCGCAAAAGCGTCCGCACGCTGGTGTGCCGCGGCGATGACACCGTGGTTGCCGAAGCGTTGCGGCGCGAACTGGCGCGCGGCGGGCAGGTGTTCTACATCTGCAATCGCATCAGCCGGCTGGCGGGCATCGCCGAGGACCTGCAGCGCCTGGACCCAAGCGTGCGACCGGCGATCGCCCACGGCCAGATGGACGAGACGCTGCTCGAAGACGCCATGATCGCGTTCATGCGCCGCGACGCCAATGTGCTGGTGACCACCACCATTGTCGAATCGGGCCTGGACATCCCCAACGCCAATACGATGTTCATCGAGCGCGCCGACACCTTTGGGCTGGCGCAGCTGTACCAGTTGCGGGGCCGGGTCGGGCGCAGCAACGTGCGGGCTTACTGTTACCTGATGGTGCCAGAGCGCGAGCGCATGACCAAGGACGGCCTGCAGCGCGTGGCCGTGCTCGAGCGCTTCAGCGAGCTGGGTGCCGGCGTGCACGTCGCCAGCCACGACCTGGAGATTCGCGGCGCTGGCAACCTGCTGGGCGAAGAGCAGTCGGGCCACATCGCCGAGATCGGCTATGACCTGTACGTCAAGCTTTTGCAGGACGCGGTGGCCGAGATTCGCGGCGACGAGCTGGGCGCGCCGGTCGATCCCGAGATCAAGACCACCGTGACCGCCTACCTGCCCGACAGCTACGTGCCCGACCCCAATCAGCGGCTGATGGCCTACAAGCGCCTGGCGGCCGTGCGCAGCGACGAAGAGCTCGACGAGGCGGTGCGGCGGCTGGCCGACCGCTATGGCATCTTGCCCGAACCGGCGCAAAACCTGGTGCAGTCGCTGGAAATTCGCGTTCTGGCCCTGCAACTCGGCCTAGCCAAGGTCGAACAGGGTCCGGCCGCGCTGGCTTTGACCCTGCACGAGCGCGGGCGGTTGCTGCCCGAACACCTGCTGCCGCTGCTCAACCAGCGCCCGCCAGTGTGGCGGTTGAGTCCAGACATGGTGCTGAGTCGGGCGCTGCTGCGCAAAGAGCAGGACCATCCGGTCGCCGCTGTTCGCGAAGCGCTGGAGTTTCTGCTGAAACTCTCGCGCGATCCGAGCAGCGTGGTCATCGACACCACGCCGCAAGCCTTGCCGGCGCTGCCGCGGCCCGGTCCAGTTGCGCCGTCGCCGCGCAACGTTGGCCGACTGCGCATCGTCGGGCGCTAAGGGCCTGTAAAAGAACAAGTCAATCGACACGTGCGCGGAGCGGAGCGGCGAGTCGACTTGCAAAGTCGCGAGCTTGCGACCCACCAAGCAAGCAGTGGGCCAACGTAGAAAATCGAGTAGATTTTTTACGGGC
>CAXRHS010000354.1:0-3562 GCA_964230235.1 Myxococcota bacterium | reverse complement strand
GCCGTGCATCCGGGACCACGTTGAACTTGAGGCAGCCCTCCTTCTGCGCATCCGTCGCAGTGGGTGGGAACTCCGAGCACGGCTTGGGCGCATTGGCCACCGCGGTGCCAACCCAGTTGCGGCGAACCAGCGAATCGGACTTGCCATCTTTGCCGCGCAAAATCTGCCAACCGTAGTACGACGCGTCTTCCACCGAAATGGCGGCAAGCAGGTTGGTCAACTGGCGCGGGAACACGTTGTAGTAGCTGACCCGGAAACGCCGCATGTCTTCGCTTTCGTTGAAGCCGATCCGGCCGGTCATGGTCGGGTCGCTCAACATGGTCAGCGCCGCCAATCGATCGTAGATCTGGCCGCCGGTCTCAGGCCGGGTCACGTAGCCGTTGTAGTCCCAATTCGGATACAGCGGCCGACAGCCCATGCGCTCATCGATGAGCCGAGTATCGGTGAACTGCGCCTGATCGACGTTGGTGTAGGGCTCAAACCGGCCCTTGGCCGAGTTCAACCCGTAGTAGCCGCAGCTTGGCCGGGCCAGCGCCTGCGCCATGGTGTTGAAGCCGAGCAGCGTCGCATACGCGCCGGCAAGACCACCGTTCAGATCCTGGTTGTAATCGGTGTTGAACTCCTTGTTCCACCAGTTGTCCTTCTGGTACATGGAGTAATCCACCGCCCAGTACTGGAATTGGCGGGTCGCCGTCCAAAACGAGCGCTGGACCCGCGCCGAGTAGTTCTGCGGGTGGAAGGTCTCGCTGTCGCGGCTATAGCCGTAGAACCACCAGTAGTTCTCGTAGTCGTCCAGGGCGTTGCGGGTGATTTCGTAGGCATCGACGCCTTCGTCGAAGGTGCTGCACGACGGCGAATAGCCGTTGTACTCGTCGCTGCAGAAGCGATACGGCACTTCAACCACGCTGGTGTCGCGGCAGAACTTGTCCTCGCCAAATGCCTTGCAGGTCTTGCCACCGGTGCAGTCGCTGTCCAGCTTGCAGCGGTCGCCGTGCATCTGCGACCACGACACGTTGCGGCGCTTGTACATCTGCTCGGTGCCGCCAAAGTACGCGGGCAGCGCCGACCAGTGCAGCCGACGGTTCAGCACGTTCAGGTCGGTGTTGCCGTCGTAGCGCACCATCTTGTTGCCGGGGGTCGTCGCCTCGGGGGTCTTGAGGTACTTGCTCGGTGCCGCCAACGGCCCGCCGTTGTCCGGATCCTTCTCCAAGAAGTCCTTGGCCGCCAGCCCGTCAAACACCTCGACCAGATCGCCGTAGCCAAACTTGATGGCTGCGCGGTCATACAGGCCGACGCCGGCGTCGCGGCCGTTGAATTTGGCGGTGTAGTCCATCACCGACGCCAGCTGGGTCTCGCGCAGCCCATCGCGCGCCTGCTCGGGCGTATCCGGCAGCAGCGCGTGGAAGTCGTCGGGATTGCTGGTGGTGCGGTTGGGCTTGCGCTTGAGCGTCCAGTACTTCTGGTGGAAGTTCATTGCATCGGTCGAGGCCTCGAAGTTGTGGCGCAGACCCAGGGTGTGGCCGACTTCGTGCTCCTGGGTGCCGAGGTAGATGCGCTTCCACAGCGCCAGCTTGAACTTCTCGCGCAACTGCGCGGTAAGCGTGCGACCCAACTCCTGGGTCTTGCGCAGGCCGGCGTCGGCGGTGTCGGTGTAGAGCGGACCCGGCAGGGCGTTGTTCTGCTCCAGACCCGGGTAGTTGGCGTTGGCCACGTTGAGCGCAAGCCGCAGCTTCTGCATCAGCAGCTTGGTCGAGCAGTCCGTCCACTGCAGTTTGCCTTCGCCATTGGTGGCACACACCCGGCCGCTGCCGGCGCCAAAGGACTCGTAGTCGCCTGCTTTGCCCGCGCCATTGTTGCTGCAGTCACCACCCTTGGCCGCTGCAAAGTGATCGGACAACGTGGTGTCGGCGGTGGTCGCGTACATCCGGCAAAACGCCTGGTCGTACTGGACGCCATACTGCGCGGCCAGACCGAGCAGGGCGTTGTCGGCGAAATCAGCGAAGTGCAGCGTCTTGGCGCCGTAGTCGTTCATCACTTTTTCGCGCTGAATGCGCGCCGCCGTGTGGTTCCACGAGGCCAGACTGAATTTGGCCAACTGATCCTTGGTTATGGTCGTCTTGGCGCCCGGCTTGGCAGTCAGGAAGCGCGGATCCTTGAAGAGGGCCGCAATGGCGCGGCCGTCGTCGTCACCGGCCAGCATCGCGTCCAACTCGGGCGCCTTCTTGATGAGATTCAGGCGCGCCTGCGCCCAGAACCCGGCGTTGTTCTCGTACGGCAGGCCAGTCGTCAACAAGATGTCGCGCACATCCGGGTCGATCATGCCGGCGACCGCGGCTTTGACGGCCTCCAGCGACTGCGGGTCATCCATCCGCGGCGACCGAGCGTCCATCGACGCCGCCATCAACTTCTGCGAATTGAAGACTTTTTCGCTGGCGCGCCGGATGTCGTTGACATCTTTGACACCGCTTAGCAATTCGATGGCTTGCAGCGCCGACTCTGCGCCCGACTTCATCACGCCCGAGTAGGCGTGCGCGCTGGCGCTGATGATTTCGCCAGTCAGCGGATCCGCCGCCGACGGACCGTAGCCATACAGACCGGCCTGAATCGGGTTGGGAACGGCGTGCATGACGCTCCAACGCAAGTCGCCGAACCGGTGCGGGCGATCCATTTCCTTGCACCATTTGCTTGCCGCCGACTTGCTGCCGCTCCACTCCGCGACTTCAAGGCCTTGGGCGATGGCGGCTTTGGCAGCGGCATCGGAGTTCTCACACACGATGAACATCGGATGATCGGGCTTCTTGCCTTTGTGCTGCGCAACGACGTCTTCCAGCGGCTCGGACCACTTGCGGCCGATTTCCTTGGACTCCGGGACCAACTCGCGCGGGTGATCTTCGTTCATGTAGTAGACAATCGGCACCGGCGACATCTTGGTGTAGTCGAAATCGCCGCGCCACACGGTGGTGTTGGACTCCGCAACGCACTTGGGCTTGCCGTCGGCGGTGGCGTCGTCGCTGGGATTGACGAGGCACTTGACGTACTTGTCCCACACGCGGTGGCGCTGGACCCGGCGCAAGGCGCCCGAGTGGGTGTTGCCGAACTGCAGGTCAAAGGTCGGCCGCTCGGTGCGGAAGTAGCCGAACTTCTCGAATTCGACGTCGTCGCTGTCGCGGGCCACGTAGGCGCGCTCGGGCTCCTTTTCAAACTTGGGGACCTGCAAGAACGAGTAGCGCATCTTGAGTTCTTCGGACGAACAGTCGTAGACGCCACCCGCATACCACGGGTAAAAGAAGCAGATCGGAATTTGACCAAAGCCCTCCAGGTAGGTGGTGGGCGGCGTCGCTACCAGCCGAATGGTGTAGTTGAACCAGCGCTGCGCGACGGAGTCGTTCAGTTTGGTCAGGCCCTTTTCGAACTCCTCGCCTTCGGGCGCAGTGTCGCCTTCGTAGATGGTCATTCCGGCGACCACGATGTCATGGTCGAAGCTCATCACCTGGTTCGCGCCCCAGCTGACGCGCATGTACTGCCGCTCATCCCCGTGACGGTCGCTGGTGTTTTCGCTGAC
>CAXRHS010000353.1:0-2635 GCA_964230235.1 Myxococcota bacterium | reverse complement strand
CACCCTTGGTCTGAGTCTGGGCGCTCGCCCTGCCCCGCG
Source organism: Myxococcota bacterium (assembly GCA_964230235.1). Lineage (GTDB taxonomy): Bacteria > Myxococcota_A > UBA9042 > UBA9042 > UBA9042 > SXRM01. The sequence continues at coordinate 2,596 of CAXRHS010000353.1, read as the reverse complement.
GATTGGCGCTACTTGACCTTCGCGCAGGCGCCGTTGGGATTGGTGGACAGCACCTGGGTGGAGGTCTTGAGGCAGGTGGGCAGCGCGGGGTTGATCTTGATGCAGTCCGCGTCGGTCTTGCAGCCGCGCGAGCAGACCTTGAAAAGGTCCGGCATGGTCTTGTCGCGCATGGTGTTGCCGCTGGCCTGGGTTTTCTCATAGTTGCAGTAGTAGTTGGCGCCCGCCGGGTTGTTGTTTTCCGACGCGCATTCAATGAACTTGCTGCCGCCGCCGACGTAGCCGCAGTTCTTGTTGCAGATGCCAATGGACTTGTCGTAGTTGGCGATCGGCAGACCGAACATGCAGTGGCCGTATAGGCACTCGTCATCTTTGGTGCAGGCTTCGCCGTGCAGCTTGCCGGCCGCGCTCGGTTTGGGCTCGCAGTTGAACCACTTTTCCAGGCCAGTGGAGTCAGCTTTGCAGGTCAGCGAGGTAAAGAAATCGGGCGGGAAGCCCCCGTCGCCGCTGCTGGTCGAGTCGCCGCCCGAACCGGTGGTGTCGAGCCCAGGCACGTCGGGCAAGGTCGTCTTGGCGTCGCCGGTCGAACCGCCGTCGCCCTGCGCAACGTTGCCCGCGTCGTCCACTGCGGCGCACGAGATGAGCTTGCCGGTGTTGGGGTCGAACTGTGGCTTGGTGCTCGGCGGGCATCCCGCATCTGCCCCCGAACCGGCGCCGGTGCCGTCGTCACAAGCGGCGGTCGAGAGGACCAGCGCCAGGCCGACGACGGCGAAGCGCGAAAGGAGTCCCAGGGCAGCGTTCATGTCGGTCCTCAACGCGGCAGTGGCGTGCCGCAATGGCGCCGAAATCCAAGCGCGCCGGTAGTGTCGCGGAATCGCCCGGGATGGTCAAACCGCCAAACTGGAATTGAACCCCGCTGGTCGTTGACCGGAACGCCGAACCCTGCTAGAACGCCGCGCCGCCGGGCCGGATTGCGTGTCCGACCGGTGCCCCGCAGCCGCGGTGGCCCTCGAAAACCCCCGTTCTCCCGCGCGCTTCGACCGCTCCGCCCGCTGTTCGGCCCCGGTCGCTGCCCCGCAAAGGCGCATCAGCGCATGCTGCACCTGCTCTCGCCCCTCGGGGCCGCCGTCCAGCAATCCGATACGATTTCAATCGCTTTGGAGCTAGGCAACTTGGCGCGCGCCGGGCTCATCGACCTTGACGCCACGATCATTACCCAGGCGGTGTTCTTCTTTGCGCTGCTGCTGCTGCTGCCGGGCCTGGTCTACAAGCCGCTCTTGCAGCGGTTTGACCAGCGCGAAGAGCGCACTGAAGGCGCCCGCGCCACTGCCAAGGCGATGCGCAAGCAGGCCCGCGAAGAAGTCGCCCGCTACGAGGCTGCGGTGGCGTCCCAGCGCAAAGACGCCTTGGCCGAGCGTGCGGACACGCGGGCCCGCGCCCAGGCGCAAGCCGATGCGCTGGTGGCCACGGCGCGGACCGAAGCTGCCCAGCGGGTGACCGCCGGCATCGCAGAACAACGGGCAACGGCGGAGACTGCGCGCCAGGCGCTGCGGACCGAAGCCGACGCCCTCGCGGGCGCCATTGCCGACAAGCTGACGCGCGCGTAGGCAGGCAAAAAGCCAGCCTGCAAGGAGCCGCATGCAAAGGAACCACCTGGGAACGGAAGCGAAACGAGCCATGGCCTCGGCGGTCGGCGGCGCGCTGGCGTTGCTGCCGGCTGTCGCCTGGGCTTCGGGCGGCGGTGGCACCTGCAGTGCGCACGACGGCTGCTTCGAGTTTCAGGTTCACGGCTACTACATCATCAACTTCATTGTGTTTGTGGGTCTGGTGGTGTGGTTCGGCAAGAAGGGCATCGTCGATGCGCTGGAAAAGCGCTACCGCGACGTCGCCAAGGAGATTGAAACCGCGCAGGCCGCCAAAGCGGAAGCGGAAGCGCAGTTGCGCGACTACGAAGCGCGCATGGCTCGCCTGGCGGAAGACAACGCCCGGCTGCTGGCAGAGGTGCGCGCAGGCACCGACAACGAAGTGGCCAACATCCTGGCTGAAGCGCGAATCCTGGTCGAGCGCGCCGCCAGCGACGAGAAGCTGCGGTTGGAGCAGGAATCCAAGCGCCTGCGCGATCAACTCAAAGACGAAACGGCGCGCATTGCCGTCGATCTGGCAGAACAAATCGTTCGCAAACGCCTGGATAGCAAGGCGCAGGATCGCCTGGTCGAAGCCGCTCTGGCTGATCTTGAAGCGCTGCCGGTCGGCCGGACGACCACGGTGGGGGCTGCATGAAGTCTGCTTCGGTTCGCGTAGCCCGCCGGTACGCCCGCGCCGTGGGCCAGTTGTGTGAAGCGGCCAACGACGGTCCCCAGGTGCGCGCGACATTGGACGCCGTCGTCGCGGCGGTGCAAAGCGTGCCCGACGCCCTGCCCTACCTCGCCAACCCCACGGTTGCGCTCGCGGACCGGCGCCAGGTCGTCGAGTCGGTCTTGAAGGCCTGCAACGCGCAAGGAACCGCGCGCAACCTGGTGCTGTTGTTGCTCGACAAGGGCCGCATCGGCGCGCTGCCGGCGGTCAGCAGCGAATTCAACGCTTTGCTCGATCTGAAGAC
>CAXRHS010000352.1:0-5278 GCA_964230235.1 Myxococcota bacterium | reverse complement strand
ACCGCGCCTAGGGCCAGCAGCATGACGGGATTGCCGTTGGCGTTCTTGGCAAGCGCGCCTACGTCGATGCCGGTGTCATTGGCGGCGGCGGTGGCGACTTCGGGCAGTTGGGCAAGCCAAAGCATGGTCAACCTCGGTGATCGCGAATCAAGACGCTTGAAGTTTGCATTTCCACTGGTGCCGCAACGGCTTCATCAACGGCTGCAATCGCAGCCTGCGCCGCCTTCTTGCGGACGGCTTCGGGCAGCACCGGCACTAGCGCCGACAACGCCGCAAAGACGGCCTGTTCAAGCGCGCCGTTGACCTGGTCGCGCACTGGTGACGTCGCCCAATTGACGCGCATTTGCTCCCAAGTCATTGGCCCACCTTCTCGGCCTCGACGACCACCAGCTTGCGGCCGTCACAACCCACAACGACAACGCCGGCCGGCTTAGGCTTGCCAGCCAACGGATGCACGTCGATCGTGACGACTTGGCATTTGGCAGCCGAACAGGCAACCATAGCAAACGACAAGCAAAGCCACTTCATGCGCCACCCCACCGCGCACGAGTGCCGCGCACGTCGTAGTGGACCCAGCCATCGTACAGGCCGACGCCACCTTGCTTCATCTTGCCGGCACCGATCAGCAGCTTGATCGCGTTGCAGACCTCAGTCGGAGCCATGCCGGTCACGATGATGTCTGCCGCCTTGGCCTCCATGTGCTGCGATTTAGTTTCGCCGCCGCACTTGGCGTTGTATTCAGGCGTGCGATAGCCACTCATGATCTTGATCGGCTTGTCGATCTGGTCACGCAGGACTTGCAAGTTGGCCGCAAGCTCGCGAACGTTGTCGAGCAACGGGTCGGGCACGCCGCAGCCGTCCTTGCACTTGAAGTCTGGCAGCGTGACGTTAGCGGTCAGTGGCACGTCATCTCCTTCGCGGCGGCAGCGGCTGGCCGGGAGGGGACCGACCAGCCACCGCACGGTGGCAGCACCACCTACCGCCGTTCATCATGCGCTCGCGCGCGAAAGTAGGCCGCAAGGCCAGCGAACATCACGATCAACGCGTCGGCAAGCTCGTCATGCAGCGGCCCCAGGTCGACGCCATGCCGCGCCGCAACAGCGCCGGCGACCGTCAGGACGACGCCAGCCAATGCTGCGTAAGTGCGACGGCCTTTCACGGCGTAACCGGCGATGCGACATCGGCCGCGCTAACGGCATCAGCAGGCGACACCGCGGCCGGCGCGTCAACGACCGGCTGGCTGACCTCCGGCGACTCGACAACGGCCGAAGGCTCAACCGATTTGCCGCATGCCATACAAGCCAAGGCGATCAGAAGGTAACGCATGGTCATCCTTGACCGCCAAGCGGCGGCTCCTGCGATCGTTGAAGGCCCCACCCGGCCAACACTTCGTCGACGTCGTCAGGCTCACAATGGTGAAACCGCAGCACATCGACCGGCGTATGCTCGCCCCAAGCCGCGCCGATGAAACCGGCCGGTTGTCCGTCGACGGTTTCAACCTTGACCGAAGCCAGGTCGCAAGGCCCATCGGTGACCACGTTTTGCGATCGATGGTAAAGCGTGATCACCATGCCAGTCCCGCAATTTCGTGAAGCAAACGTTGAGCAACAATCGTCTCAGTTGCGGTCAACGCCCGACGCAGCAAGATCAGCTCGACGACCGAGCCAGCAAAGAAAAGCGACCCGGTAGGACGCCAAAACAGATTGAAAACGGCATTAGCAAATGTCTGTCCTGATCCAGCCTCATAGTTCACTTGCGTGAGCTTGACGCCGTTGCCATAGTGCTCCAACTGGTTGGCAAATGGCGCGCTTCTTCGGGCGATGTGCGTGTGCTGGAGCCATACGTTGGCAGCGTACGCGACCGAGCATTCCGCGCCGCGGCCGTTACCGCCAGCCGCAATCGCGATGTAGGTCGCTGGTGACCGGTTTGCACGCGTCGACGACCGATAGAAAATGACACCGCCGGGCGGCACGGCAGTCGGCGACGATTCAGCGATGCAAACATCAGTCGTCTTGGTGCCTTGTCGGGTGAGCGCCAGACACGTCATGTCACTCGTCGAGCGCAACGATAGCGTCGAAGCTACCAAGCCATCATCGACGCCGTCGAACACAAACGCTTTGATGCCTGTAGTAGTCGAGATAATCGGCTGGCGCGCGGCGGTCGTTTGCGTGATGGTGCGCCGATCTGGCGAGCTGTCGGGCGTTGATTCTACCGAGCTGCCCAAAGCTGTCTGGCATCGGTAAGCGTCAAGCCATAGCGCCATGCTACCGCCAAACAGACCCAAAATGCTCGCTTGAGCATTGACGCGCCGAAGCTGCCTCGGTGCATACCGATTGCAGACCTTGGCTTGGCGCGCGTTATAAAGCATCCGATCGCCTAGTACGTCACGCCGTCGGCGATGACATTGGCGGTACAACCGGCACCGACCAAGTTGGTGATTTGCACAGCGATGCGCGGATAGCCGCGCGTTTCAAGCTGGAAAATGCCACCAGCAGTCGTCACTGTGGTCACCGGTACATCGGTGTAGAGAATCCAGCCGCTGCCGCTGTACAGGTAAACTTGCACATCGACGGACGTGCCGGCGGTCACATGCACCGAGACATTGACGAAGCGGTGGTTCTTCGTCTCGTATCCGTCGGTCGCCGCGCTCGGAGCGTTCTGCGCCGCTTGGATACTGCCGGTTGCACCGATGCGGTCGAGCTTGCTGCCAAGTGCCATGGTAGAAACCTCCGAGCCCAGTGTAGCGTCACGCTCGTTCGCGCGCTAGTGCTGTTCTGACCTCATGCTCGCGCGCATCTTCTAGCTTTTCAACGCGGTCGTGCAGCGACTTGTGTAGCGCCTCGGCCTTTGCCAACCGTTCGCCGAGCTGGCCGAACTGGCCTTTTAGCCACGCCGTTGCTGTCACTGTGGTCACGGTCACAGATAGTGCCGCCGAGACAAGCGCGATCACAGTTCCAGACCCAAAGCCTTCCATGCCCGACCTCCGCGGCAATCCTACGGTATCGTCTAGAGCGACGCCAGATCGGATGTGATGTGCGCGACACGGCAAGACCAAGCCATGACGCGCGAGCAAAAGGCATCCTCGATGACGTGGTGCCGAAAGGATGGCAGCTCCAGCATCCGATTGACGTTTGCCGCCGGCGTGTCATCGATCGTGGTGCTGGAGTCGACCGGGAACTGCGTGCCGGCCCAGAAGCTAGGCTCGTTGCCGCCAGCGATGCCGGCCATGGGCGAGATGGGCACGCGCGCCACGTTTGCGCCTGCCGTGCCGCCGGTCGTCGTATAGACTTCGTGATAGGGCGGTAGGTAAAGATTGCCTGCGATCATACGGTCGGTCGAAGCAAACTTGCCGTGGACCGCGCCAGGAGCGACCGAAAGGCTGAAATACAGCTTGCTCGCCGATGTCGACACATTGCCGGCATCATAACCATGTCGCCAGCACAGATGGCCGGTGGCGACGTATGGCGTCACGGCAACAGCCATCACCACCTTATCGATTGCAGCCAACAGCGATGCCAGCGCCGGCGGCGTCGGGTCAACCGCCACATCGATCGGCAACGTCGTAGCGTCGAAGCTGCACCAATTGAACGGTTGGGCTGCGGTGCTCATGCTGTCGGCCTCCACCAAGCGAGGATGGCGTAAATGTCAGCGACGGCTAACGGATCCGTTAGCTTTACGCCCATCGAAAGCGAAATCGTGCTGTCTGGCCCACCAGCACTAGCGACCGCTGGCAATGTGCCAGTGTGCAAGACACCATCGGCATCAGCCTCAAAGTATGCGCCGCCAACGTCGGCATCATGCTGGCTCAACCGCACCTTGCCGGTGCCGCGCGTCACGGCAGCCAAGATGGCGCAATCAAGCGTCAGCTCGCCGTACTGACCGAACAGGCCGACCTTCACGGCTGGCGAATTGCGCCACAGCATAAAGGCCGCAAGGCCAGGCCGCGTGAACATGTTCGCCGGCGTATCCTCTTGCACAAAAGCGAAAGCGCATTGAGCCCGATCTTGCAGGACCTTGGTCGCGCTCAGGTGCGCGCGGTTGACGTGCTCCGTCGTTACTGCGCCAGTGGTCGATAAAAAGCCGTCGTCATAAGGCACAAAGCCACTAGCCTTGATGCCGGTGACAGGCGCAATTGGCGTCGGCGTCATCAGTAGGTGATGCGGCGTGATTTGCGACGCACCGCTTCCGAAGTAACTAACTCGGATCATGGTGACGGCTGCCGGCACAACAGCCGTTTGCGTGTCGACGGTCAACTGGTCAGCCATGATGCCAGGAACGGTCACGGCCGTCGTTAGAACTTGCCATCCGTTGACTGCGTCATACGTCTCGATCGTTGTGGTCAGCGTCCAAGCACCGGCCGAGCTGGCAAGCAGTTTGCTGCGAAACTCGTAGAGCAGACCATCTGCGCTCGGTTTGACCGGGATGGTGAATCGTGCCGTCCTGCCCGTGATTTGATAGGCCGAGCAATAAGCCACCGACAGCATGGCAGGTCGATGGAACTGATAGAGATAGTTTGTGTTCTTTAGGATGGTGTCCAGCGCGCTCGGCATCGACGCAAGCGCAAAGTCTTGATCGCCCAATACAGCTAGGTCTGCCGGCGTCGTGATAGCCATCGGTCAGCTCCAAACGCTGCCGTCAGCGGCGTGCGTGTAGTTCGTTTGCCAATCGTTGCTGTCGGCGGTGATAGGCACCGTGATGGTGCTCCGCTCCGCAAGAGACAGCGAGCCCGCCGCCCAACTGCCGCCCATAACGGTCAACCGGCAAACAGCGCCGACCTTGGTGGCCGATGACACGGCGAACTTTAGGCCGGTATTCTCGGTTTGGCCGGGCTTATAGTGGGCGCACCATGCCCATCCGTTCTGCACCAGTGCTTGCTGAAAATGCGTCAGGTATTGCAGGCCGACGTCGATGGTCGATGGTCCGCCAGCAGGCCCGACAAATGCCGTCACCAGCGCAGCCGGTGCCAGCGTCTTGGTCTTGATGCCGCTATTGATCAACACCGTCAGCTTGCATCGCAGCGTCCGCAGCTCGAGTGTCCGACCCACGACACGGCCGACGCCGTTGTAACCAGGCGCATTGGCGGCATAATCCCAAAGGCTCGGGTGCGTCAGCTCTAGCTTTACCAGATCGCCAACTTGCGCCGATACCCACGGAGGCACCCGCAAGCTAACGGCTTGAAGCGTTTGGTCACCGGCGAAGATGGTGATCGCCATTGGCAGCGCGAACTGTGTGAGCTGATTGTTGTCGATGGCCGGTATCTTGGCTTCGACCGACTCGT
>CAXRHS010000351.1:0-2395 GCA_964230235.1 Myxococcota bacterium | reverse complement strand
GTCGGCTGTGCACCGTTTTCGACGGATTTGGACTCTCGATCGGCGAATTCAGCCAAGGACACTCAAATGTTGCGAGCGAGGAGGATGTGCCGCTCCTCATTGGGGCGGGGACTGGCGGTCTGTCTTTCGCGGTCAAGCGATGGGCTGCGCCTCAGATTCGCGCCCATCCCTCAGGGCCTGCCGGGTTTTGAAGCGGAATTTCGTCCGCAACGCCCGAATGCGACACGGACTTGAGCGAGTTGGAAAGCCACTGGAACATTTCGCGGAACATCAAGCCGCGCAGTTGCAGGGGTTGGCGGATGGAGACCTGGCGCAGCACGTCGAAGTTGGCCTCGCCGACACCGACCGCGAAGAACGCGGCCTGACGGCTGGCCTCGGTTTCGCGGATGGCGACGCACGCTGCGTGCCAGTCGTCGTTTGGTTCGCCATCGGTCAGCAAGAAGATCCACGGCCGGTAATAGGCGACGCCGTTGTCCCGATAGACCTGTTTGCGCGTCCGCACCAGATCGAGGGCCATCTGCACGGCCGCACCCATCGGGGTCAGGCCGTCGGCTTGCAGGCGAGGCGGCTCAAAGTGCTCGACAGCGGTAAAATCGCAAGCCAATCGGCAGCTTCCGCCAAATGTGATAATGGCCAACTCGACGCGCTTTCGCGCCAACGGGTCGCCGCTCAGTTCATCCCGAAACTGCTGGAGACCGCGCTGCAGTTCCTGCAAGCGTGTGCCCGCCATCGACGCCGAGACGTCGAGCACCAGCACGCAAGGGCAACGGGGCTCCGGATTGGCCGCGAATTCGACTGCGCCGAACGGCAGGCTGCTGGCCATATCAAACCCTTCGCGGCGGCCGACTCCAGGCGTCCGCGGGTCGGTACGCTAAGGGCCGGCATCGCAAAGGTCAAGGCAGGATAGTGGGACGGGTCCGACCATTTCAGGCAAAGAATGCAAACACCACCTGATCCAAAGCGGTTGCCGGGGGCATGTCGCGCGCGTTGCGCTGCACCAGTCGCGCCAACTCACCGCGAACCGAGGCTTCTGCCGACGCAGCCCCGCTGCGCCTGGCCTGTTCCGCCTGAGCCGAAAGCGTCGCAATGCGCGCGGAGTGCAGGCCAAGGGCCGAAAACACCGCTTCGCCCCGCGCCAACCAACTGGTCGCTTGCATTCCGTCGCCCAGCGCGCCGTGCACTTGCCCGCGAAGCGCGTAGGCGTAGCCCGTCAGTGACATCGTCCCCCGCGCGCGCAAGACCTCGACTGCAGACTCAGCGATCGTGAGCGCCTGCTTGAACTGACCGCGGTGATAGAGCACTTCTGCGTGGGCGAGCGTGGCCCGGCCGAGCCCGATGTCGTCATGGGCGTCCAATGCCGCTGTGTTGGCGAGTCGCAACGTGTGATCGGCAAATGGACGCTCTCCCCGATGCTGTGCGAGCAAGGCTGCGATGGACCAGAATTCTGACCACGCCAACCCCGTGCGCTCCGCCGGTTGACCGCGCGCGAACTTGGCAGCCGCGTCGACGTCGCCCTTCATCAATAGTATCCGCAAACGCAGAACTGCGGCCGTGCCGAGGTGCACGCCGCTCAATTCCCCAGTTGCTTCAAGGCGTCCTAGTGCAACGTCGGCGGTCACGACCTGGCCCGCTGACAGGTTGACCCAAATTGACCCCAGCGCGATGCGCAGCCGCAGAGGGTCATCGCGGGCCAGACCAGAATCCTCCGCAAGTCCCTGGGCTTCAGCTAAGGGCTGCCGGGCTGCCGCGACCCAGCCGCAGGCCATATCCCACTCCAACAGCAGCAGCAGTGCCTCCAGCCAACGCCGGGTGTTGGTGGCGGTCGCGCTCAGTGCCACGGCGCGCGCAATGTGCTGGCGTCGGCCGGCCGCGTCCTTGACCGCAGCTGCGCTCTCCATGGCGAGGCGCGCCGCGGCGTCCGTCCGGCGCGCCGACATGTATATACGCGTTGCCAGGTCGCGCGTCGCCCCATTGCGCGGTGCAGTGATCTCCACAGCTGTCGCGGTCCGCGCCATCACGTTGCGCATGGTCTTGCGGTCCAGCTGCCGGAGCAGCGGTTGGCGGTCCACATCCGTTTGCAAGCAGAGGTCGCTGTCCACTCCAGAAGCAATGCCCTCGGCGCACAACCGCGCGATGAGCTTGGGCGGGACTTCACAACCAAGCGCCAGCACCAAAGCTCTTGGATAGCTGCCTGGCAACAGCGCCAAGATCGTGGTCACCAGCGCGCGCAACTGCTCATCGGTTTCAGCGTAGGTACAGAGCGGGATCGCCAACTGCGCGGTCGTCTGCGCGTCCGGTCCAGCTTTGCCATCCCGCAAGTGGCCCTGGCCAAGGCCCAACAACACCGCGTCGGCGAACTCGCCCGCCGAGGCTTGCCGGCATTCCGGATCGGGGT
>CAXRHS010000350.1:0-2216 GCA_964230235.1 Myxococcota bacterium | reverse complement strand
GCCCAGCACGCGGTGGACCCCAACTGGCGATCCGCACCCCCGGCAGCCGGTCAAATCAAGAAAATCCGCATGATTTCGCAATTCTGAACAATGGGGGGCAACCAACTTCGACCGGTCTCGGCCGCCTGCGCGACCTGTGTGCGGGCGGGGCCTTGGAGCAGGCAAAACTGGCCACCGTCGAGGCAAACGGCGCAATCGGCCATGGCACGCCGATGACACCGCCTGCCGGACCGAGCGCTAGCCTTGTGGGGACGGTCCCGCCGTCCGCGAGGCGTCCGCCGTGTTCGCATCGTCGTCCACCAACGCCATCGATCACCGCCGCGTCTTGGCGCTCGTCGGTCCCTACGGGTCGGGCAAGACCGAGCTGGCGATAGCCCTCGCCGCTGCCGCCGCAGGCCGCGGGCAGCGCGCGGTGCTGGCCGACCTGGACGTGCTCAAGCCCTATTTTCGGTCGCGCGAAGCCAGCCTGCGCAGTGCGCGAGCGGGCGTGCGCACGCTCGCACCGCCCGACGCGCTCGCCATGGCCGACCTTCCCATCGTGCCCGCGGAATTGCGCGCGGCGCTGCTGGACCGCGGCCAGACTGTGGTGGTCGATGTCGGCGGGGATGCAGCCGGCGCGCGGGTGCTGGCGTCGGTCGCGGACGCGTTGCCGCCAGACCAGACCGATGTGTGGCTGGTGCTCAACCACCACCGACCGTTCGTGCAAACCGTTCCGCGGGCGGTCGCTCTGGCGCGCGCGATCGCTGCAGCGTGCGGCGTGGCGCTAACGGGTGTTGTCTCCAATAGCCACCTGCTCGACTCCACCGCCGAGGCGATGGTGCGCGAGGGCCTGACCTTTGCCGAGCAGGTCGCAGCCGAGTTGGGCGTGGCGGTAGTGGCCGTCATGGCCCCAGTGGAGTTGTGGCCCGCGCTGCAGGGCCAGCTCGCCCGACCGCCGCTCGTGCCCGTTGCGCGCGCCATGGCGCTGCAGAGCGCCGGTGGCGTCGTCAATGCCCACGGAGGTTGCGCATGAACCGCGTGCAGTTCGACGGCGAGCGCTGCAAGGCGTGCGGCCTGTGCATCGACGTCTGCAACAAGCACCTGATTGGCTTTGGCACCGAGCTGAACAGCCACGGCTACCGACCAGTCAACCTGCACGATGCGCCAAGCTGCACGGCGTGCGCGCTGTGCGCCGTGGTCTGCCCGGAGGCCGGCGTGCAGGTCTACAAAGAGAGCAAGCCCAAAGGCGGCCCGGCCGCACCCGGAGAAGCGCCATGAGCGGCGAGCGGCAACTTTTCAAGGGCGCCGAAGCCATCGCCGAGGCCGCCATCCGCGCCGGCTGCCGGCACTTTTTCGGCTACCCGATTACGCCGCAAAACGAGATCCCGGAGTACATGGCCAGGCGCATGCCCGAGGTTGGCGGCACGTACTTGCAGGCCGAAAGCGAATTGGCGTCGATCAACATGGTCTTTGGCGGCGCGAGCACGGGGGCGCGGGTGATGACTTCGTCGTCCAGTCCCGGCCTGTCGCTGATGGCCGAGGGCGCGAGCTACCTGGTCGGGGCCGAGTTGCCGGCCGTCATCGTCAACATCATGCGCGGCGGTCCAGGCTTGGGCGACATTGCGCCGGCGCAAAGCGACTGGGCGATGGTGACGCGCGGCTGGGGCCACGGCGACAAACGCTACCTGGTGCTGTGCCCGTCGACGGTGCAGGAAGCCGTGGAACTGATGGCGCTGGCGTTCGACCTGGCCGAAAAGTACCGCAATCCGGTGGTGGTGCTGGGCGACGGACTGCTCGGGCAGATGATGGAACCGGTGGTGTTTCCAGAACCCCGACCGGCCCCGGCTCCGCCAGCTTGGGCGGCGCGCGGCAAGCCCAAGGATCGCAAGCGGGTCATCATCCGTTCGCTGTACTTGGACCCGGCGCAACTGGAGACCCACGTCGACGGCCTTTTCGCCAAGTTCGCGGCCATGCAGCAGGACGAGCCGCGCGCTGAGACCTGGCAATGCGAAGACTGTCCGCCGGTGGTTGTGTGCGCTTTTGGCACGGTCGCCCGCATCGCCAAAACCGCGATTGGTCAGCTGCGCGCGCAAGGCGTGCCGGTCGGGCTGTGGCGGCCCGTCACAGCCTGGCCCTTCCCGGTCGAGAGCTTGCGCGGCGTCGCCAGTCACGCCGAGCGCTTGCTGTGCTTTGAGATGAGCAAAGGCCAGATGGTGGACGACGTGCGCGCTGTCATC
>CAXRHS010000349.1:0-2604 GCA_964230235.1 Myxococcota bacterium | reverse complement strand
AGCGGACGCGCTTGCGCAACGACATTGGCTTGTGCGCGCATGGCCTTGTGGTGCGATGGCCAGACAGTCGCCTGGAGGTGGGCGTCGAGTTTGCAGGTTCGATGGACATCTCGGTGCACAAGGGCGCTTGGGGTGCCATCGGCGCAGGCTTGCGCTACCATGCGCAGCCCGCGCGCGGGGCGCTCGGCTGGACAGTCTCGGTCGGCGATCGCCAGGCGCTCGGCGGCCAGGCCGAGAACCAGTTGCTGGCTTCGTTCGGCCTGGCGCTGCAACCTGCCGCGCGCTAACCCCCTGCTGCGGTGCCTGTTTCGCTGGCCGGAGCCCACCCATGAACCTGGACGTAGGCGACGACAGCGGCGACCAGGCGGCGGCCAACGGTGCGGCCACCACTGCGGCCACCACTGCGGCGACGGCGTTCACGCCGACCGGCCTGTCGGCCATCCTGGGCGACAGCGACGCCTACGATCTGGCGCGGCAAGCCCGCCAGGCGGTGCTCGGTCAAGTCGCCAAACGGGTGGTCGGTCAGGATGCCGTGGTCGACCTGCTGCTCACCGCGCTGTTTGCCGGTGGCCACGCGCTGTCGATCGGCGTGCCCGGCCTCGCCAAAACGACCCTCATCCAGACCCTGGCTGAGACGTTGCGGCTGAAATTTGGCCGCGTGCAGTTCACCCCTGACCTGATGCCGAGCGATGTGACCGGCACCGAGGTGCTCGAAGAAGAGCGCGCGACCGGCCACCGCGCCTACAAATTCGTGCCCGGGCCGATCTTTGCCAACATCTTGCTGGCCGACGAGATCAACCGCACTCCGCCCAAGACCCAGGCCGCGCTGCTGCAAGCGATGCAAGAGCGCCATGTCACGGCTGGCGGTACCACCCATCAACTGCAAGAGCCATTCCTGGTGCTGGCGACGCAGAACCCGATCGAGCAGCACGGTACCTATCCGTTGCCGGAAGCGCAGTTGGACCGCTTCTTGCTTGCCGTGCACTTCGACTACCCGAGCTACGACGACGAGCTCGAAATCGTGCGCCGGACCACGGGCTTGCACACGCCGACCATCGACGCCGTGCTCAACCGCGACCAGGTGCTGCGCATCCAGCAGTTGGTGCGCGCGGTGCCGGTTGCCGATCACGTGTTGCGGCACGCGGTCAAGCTGGTGCGCGCAACCCGGCCCGAAGACCCGCTGTGCCCGCCGAGCCTGCGGCCGCTTCTGGCCTACGGCGCCAGTCCGCGCGCGTCCCAGTGCCTGGTGCTGGCCGGCAAGGCGCGCACGGTGCTGCGGCAGCGCACGACCGTGGCGCTCGAAGACCTGATGTCATTGGCGGTGGCCACCATTTCACACCGCATCGTGCCCAGCTTTCGCGCCGAAGCCGAGGGCCTGGATGGCCGCAAGCTGGTGGAGCGGCTGCTGGAGCTGGTGCCACCTGACAGCAAGGCCTAGTCGATGGCCGCCCGCGGGTGGAACCGTTTTGCTTCGCTGACCCGCCAGGTCGGCGCGTGGGTGGCGCCGGTCAAACCGGACGCCGGCAGCGTCGATACCCCGCACCGGCGGCCGTCGGGCACCCGCAGCCTGTTGGAACGCCTGCCAGCGCCGCGCGGCCACGATGCCCTGCACGATCGCGGCCCGACCTCGCAGTTGCTGCATTGGTTTGCCGACGACGACGAGGTGGTGGTCCGCAAGTCGCTGGCGCAGCGCGCAAGCGAGGTGCTGGCGGGGCTGGGGCCGCTGCAACTGCCCGCGCGGCAAGTTGACGACGGGCTGCCGGGCGGCATGCACCGATCGCTGCGGCGCGGCGGCGGCGTCGAATTCAGCGAGCACAAGGACTACGCCCCTGGCGACGACCTGCGGATGCTGGACTGGAAAGCGTATGGTCGCACCGACCGCTACGTCATCAAGCGCTACGAGCAAGAAGTCCACGCGACGTTGACGCTGATTGTGGACGCCTCTGGGTCGATGCAGTTGAGCGATTTCGCCAGCGACAAGTTCGACGCCGTGCGCCTGCTGCTCGCCTGCATTGCGCTCGTGCTCATTCGCCAGGGCGACTCGGTCGGCCTCGCAGTGCTGGGTCGACCCCAGTGCACGATTGCGCCCGGCGTCGGGCTCCGGCATTTCTCGCACATCGCTGAGACGCTAGCCGGCGTGCAACCCGATGGCGACTATGGGCTCGACCGCTTTGAGCCGGTGCCGTGGCGCGGCCACGAGCGGCGCGGCCTTGCGGTGGTGGCGTCCGACGTGCTGGTCGCCCCAGACAAGGCGATGGTGCCGCTGACGGCGCTGCAGCGCTCGGGCCTTGGGGTGCTTTTGCTGCATACGCTGCACCCGCGCGAGCTTGATCTGGGGTTTTCGGCGCCCGCGCAGTTCACCTGCCGCGAGTCGGCGCGCCAGCGCACCGTGGACCCGCGGGTGATGCGCGACGCCTATACCTCGCTGATGCGGCAGCACTGCGAGGCGGTGTCTGCGGCGGCGGCCCATGGCGGCATCGGCCACGTGCTGGTCGACACCAGTTTTGACCCGCGCGGGCTGATTCGCCAGGTGTTGCGCGCGACCACCCATCTGCGCGTCCGCGGTGGCACCGGCGCGGCGGCCGGCGACGGCAGATCGGAAGA
>CAXRHS010000348.1:0-3645 GCA_964230235.1 Myxococcota bacterium | reverse complement strand
AGACACCGAGCACGGCGAGGTCGAGCGCCCACACCACCCTGCCCTGATCGTTGACCAGCCGCACGACCCAGGCATCGACGTCGCTGCGCGCGACCTGCAGTTGGCCGGCGAACAATTGACCGACGGGCCAGTTGCGCAGCGACAACCAGGTAAAGAGCGCGCCGAGCAGCAAGCCAACCCCCCAGCGCGTCCAAACCGCGCGCTGACTGAGGTGGCGATGTTCAGGCAAAGCGCTGCCCAGGACGCGCGGCGGCGCATCGGCGGACACGGTCTGAATTGCCGGTTCAGTCACGAGTTGCGGTCGCACGGTCGGGGACAGCTACAACATGCGAATCTTGTCGCGGTTCGCTGCTACGGTCTTGGTGGCATTGCGGGTATCGACCACGACCTTGGCGCGGGCGACCACATCGGCGTAGTCGACGACCTTGTGGTCCGTCACGATGACGACCGCATCGTAGTCGCCCAGGGCGTCCAGCGAGGCGATACCGGTGCGTGTATGCCCGTCCTCACGGAAGCTGGGCACATATGGGTCGTAGTAGTCGGCAAAAGCACCCTTCTTTTCCAGCAGGTCCAAGATGGTGATGGCCGGCGATTCGCGGTAGTCGTCAATGTCGCGCTTGTACGCCACGCCGAGCACCAACACCCGTGCACCTTTGAGCGCCCGGCTGTGGTCGTTGAGTGCGTCTTGCACGCGTCCCACCACGTGCGCTGGCATCGAGGTGTTGATGGCGTCGGCCAATTCGATGAACCGCGCCTGATAGTTCATGGACTTGAGCTTCCACGACAGGTACAGCGGATCGATGGGAATGCAATGGCCGCCCAGGCCGGGGCCGGGAAAGAACGGCATGAAGCCAAAGGGCTTGGTCGCCGCCGCCTCGATGACCTCAAAGACATTGAGGCCCAGTTTGTCGCTCATCAACGCGATCTCGTTGACCAAACCGATGTTGACGGCGCGGAAGGTGTTCTCGAGCAGCTTGACCATCTCGGCCGCGTCGGGGCTCGACACCGACTTGACCGTGTCGATGAAGGCACCATACAGCGCCTTGACCGCTGCGCTGCATGCGGGCGTCAGGCCGCCGACGATCTTGGTGGTGTTCTTGACACCAAAGCGCTCGTTGCCCGGGTCGATGCGCTCGGGGCTGAAGGCGACGTGAAAATCGACGCCGGCCTTGAGGCCACTCTTTTCGAGCATCGGCGCCATGACTTCGCGAGTAAAGCCCGGATAGGTCGTGGACTCCAGGACAAAAAGCTGACCCTTGCGCACATGTGGCCCAACCGACTCGAGCGCATTGACGATGTAGCTGTTGTCCGGATCGCGGGTCTTGGACAGCGGCGTCGGCACGCAAATGACCACGGCATCTGCGTCGGCGACCACCGAAGCGTCGGTGTGGGCGGTCAGGGTTCCATTGGCGACCAGCGGCGCCAGTTCAGCGGTGGGCACATCGGCGATGTCTGAGACGCCCTTGTTGATGCGATCGACGCGCGCCTTCTGGATGTCGATGCCTAGCGTCCGCAGTCCCACACCGGCCATGCGCGCGGCGAGCGGCAAGCCGACATAGCCCAGGCCCACGACCGCGATGCGCGCGGTCTTGTTGTTGATTTTTTCTGCGATTCCCACGATTGCCTCTCCTGTTCGGCTGCCCGCGAGGGCGCGGGAGTGTAGCCGTTGGTTGCAGGAGCGGCAAGGATAGTTCGCGACAATTTGACGCGCCGCGTCACGACGGCACCAGCGCTACGGTGCCGGCACTTCGCACTTGCAGGTGCACGGGTTCATCTTGGTCGGCGGTGGGCACAGGATTTTGGGGCACGGCTTCGCGCAGGATGCGCACACGCCATTGGTGCACGCCTCGCCCCAAGGGCAGTCGCTGTCCTGCACGCAGCCGCCGCCCGCGGGGCATTCGCCGTCGACCAACACGGAGGCCTGACCGCCTGCTGCCTCGCAACTGTTGCCATAGGTCTTGCCGTCGCAACCACAGACCGGCTTGTACACGGCGGGACAAGCAAACGGCGTGGTCACACACGCACCCGCAGCGCCGCACTGACCTTGCGGCGACTGGCAGAACTGGCCGGCCGGGCAGGCGCCAAAGACGGCCGGGTTGCAACCGCCGACGGCAGGGCAGGCGCCGTTGGACTTTTTGGCGACACCGTTCAGCAAGCGCTCACATTCGTTGGCATAGGTCTGGCCGTTGCAGCCGCATTGCTGCGCTTCCGGTGTGGTCTTGGGGCACGGGTTGTTGGGCTTGGGCTTGCAGACGCCCATGATGTCGGCGCCGCAGCCGTTGGGATCGCAGACCTGATCGGGCCCGCAGGGGATGCCCATCTTGCCGCCACAGACCTGTTCGACCGGGTTGGTCGGGCACGCGCCGTTGCTGGCGATGTTCTGGTTGGCGGCGAGCGCGAGGCACGCATTGGCGTAGGTCTTGTTGTCGCAGCCGCACACCGGGGCTTCCGGCGCGACGCACATATCGGGCTTCTTGGTACACTTGCCCTCGCCCTTGCACTGGCCGGTCGGCGCTGCGCACAACTCGCCGGGCGCGCAGGTGTTGGGGCCATCAACCTGGCATGCGTTCGGCGCCGGGGCGCATGCGCCATCCGATTTCTTGGCGACGCCGGCCATGACGCGGACGCAGTCGTTGGCAAAGGTCTTGTCGTTGCAGCCGCACACCGGCTTGTAGGTCGGCGGGCACACCGCCTGCCACGCGACGCAAACGCCCGCGGCGTCGGGGTAGCAACCCGTGATGTCGCAGGCTTCGCTCTTGTTGCAGGTGAACCCGGCGATGCCGCCGCAGGGCTTGGGTTTGCCTGCGCACAGGCCATTGGACTTGATCGCGACGCCAGCCTGCGCGGCGAGGCAGCCATTGTTGTAGGTGACGCCGTCGCAGCCACACACTTCGCCGCCGGTGGGCAAGGTCGGGCAAGGCTTGCCCGGCTTGATCGCACACTTGCCGGCGCCACACAGGCCGTCCGTCGACAGGCAGTACTGGTCGGACTTGCAGTCTGCGTTGTTTGCGCAGGTCACGGGCGGCGGCACTTCGTCCAGCGCCGCAATGTCGAGCGGCGGGCCGACTTCGACATTAGGTCCGCCGTCTACAACATCGGTGGGACTCGCGTCGGCCATGCCGGCGTCGCTCGCAGTGCCGTCGGTCAAGGCAGCGTCTGAGGCTGACACATCGCCCGTTTGTGCGCCGGTATCGCCGCCGCCCACACCCGCATCCGCGCCAGAACTGGTGCCGTCACCTGTCGTTGCGCCGCCGCCACCGCCACCACCACCACCACCAGAATTCGAAAGACAGCCGACCGCCACAAGGCCTGCCGCTAGCACCGCCGACAAACGCACCAACCTGAACATGACGCACCTCCGGGCCGCGATGGTAGCAGAACCGCCGGCGCGGGCGGCAGGGGGCAAAAACGTCAAGGGCGACCGACAACCCTTGCGAGGTTGCCGGCCGCCCCTGGACCTACGCTACTGCTAGCGTACTAGTTGTTACTGGCCGAGACGATGGTGACCTTGCTGTAGGTCTCGGTCTCGCTGGTGGCCGCGCCGCAGACGCCGCTGCGGTCGGTGACCTGGACGCTGACGTCCTGCGTGTAGCACAGGGTGCCGAGCGGCGGTGCGATGGTGCACGAGGTGCCAAAGCAGTTGCC
>CAXRHS010000347.1:0-3258 GCA_964230235.1 Myxococcota bacterium | reverse complement strand
CGGTTCGGCCGACCTGGACTTGCCTGGCGGCGCCTCGGTCCGATTGGGGCCCGACAGCCACTGCACCCAGGCCCAGTGGTTGGTGGTCATCGACGCCGAAGAGCGCCGCGACGGCAAGCAGCGCGCGACTTGGGTCCGCGTTGCCCACGGCGTGGAACCCGAGCAGGTCTTCGAGGCGCTTTTCGACCGCATCGAGACGACCACCACCCTGACCCTGGAGGGCAAGCGCGCGGTCGTTCGCGAGCAGACCTGCTGCGACGGGTTGCTGCTCGAGGCGCGGACCGTGCGCGCGACACCGGGTCCGCAAGTTGCGGAACTGCTGACCCAGGCGGCGCGCAAGGACGGGTTTGCAAGTCTTGTCGATGGCGAAGCGCTCGCCCATCTGCAGCAGCGCGTGGCTTTTGCGCGGACCAAGGCGGGTCTCGCTGAACTGCCGGAACTGGACGACGCGGCGGTGCAGGCCACCGTTTTCGAAGTGGCGCTCCAGTGTGTGCACCTGGATGAGTTGGCCGCTGCGGATGTGCTTGGCAGTCTGCGTGCCGCGATCGACCGCGCAGGGACGGGTCAGGGTCTGCGGCGCCTCGAAGCGGCTGCCCCAGAACACATGACGCTGCCCGGCGGCCGCAAGCTGCGCATCCACTACGAGCCCGACAAGCCGCCGTGGACGCAGTCGCGCATGCAGGATTTTTTTGGCCTGGCAGATGGTCCCAAGGTGGCGTTTGGGGCGGTTCCGGTGGTGTTGCACCTGCTTGCCCCCAATCAGCGGCCGGTCCAAGTCACCACGGATCTGGCCGGATTCTGGCAGCGCCATTGGCCGGCGATTCGACGCGAGCTGTGCCGCAAGTATCCGCGGCACCTGTGGCCGGAGGATCCGGTGAACGCCGCGCCGCCACCGCCCAACCGGCCGCGGTAGCCGCGGTTTGTAGACAACATCGCCCAATCTTTACAAAACACCCTTGTGCGACCTGCGCGAATGCGGTATAAGGCGCGCTCTTTCGGGTTGGCTCGCCGGGTGGCTGTGCTGTAAATCCTGAACGATCAACAGGTTCCAACTTCGGGCGCCGAAGAAGCACACCGGCGCCGCCGGAACCGCGAGGGCAAGATGCAGCGTTTTCTCAAATCTGCAATCGCAACTGGTGCCGCCCTGGCACTGGCGATGGCTGCTGGCTGCGCCACAGGTGGTGGCGGCGGTGGCGGCGGCGGTGGCTCGGGCACGGGCACCGGCACGGGCACCGGTACGGGCACCGGTACGGGCACTGGCACGAGCGAAGGCAAGATGACCGTCTCCGGCACGCTCAAGGGCGCGGCAGGGGGCAAATACACCCACGTGGCGTTTACGGCCTCCAATGGCAAGGGCAAGGCGGCGACGCAAGTCAAGGGCGCAGTCGCTGCGGACGGCAAGTACTCGGTGCAGCTGGAGCGCAACAAGCGCTACATCGGCACGATCATGGCCGGCAACAAAGTGGTCGGTCAGCTGCACATGCCCGAGTCCAAGGGTGGCAAGGCGACCGGCTCGCTGCTGCCCATCCCCAAGGCCAAGAAGACCGCACTCGAAGGCGAGCTCATCATCATCATCGTGGTCGCCGCGGACGATGGCGCCGACAAGGAGATTGGCGACGAGTTCGTGCCCGAGACCAACCCGCTGAGCCTGGTTGACTGGGACCTCGACGGCACCGTCGATCTCGACGACACCGACGATGACGGCGATGGGACCGCCGACGACGTGGACACCGATGACGATGGCGACGGCATCTTGGATGCCGACGCCGACTTCGATCTGGACGGTGACGGCGAGTGCGACTGGTACGACGAAGACATCGCTGGCGATGGCACCTTCAACGCCAGCGATGACGACGACGACAACGACGGCACCAAGGACGACGCCGAGGACGACGACGGTGGCGACATCGACGGCGATGGCATCTTGAACAAAGACGACACCGACGACGACGGCGACGGCTTCTTGGACAGCGAAGACGCGGACGACGACGGCGACGGTGTGGCCGACACGGTGGGCGACAGCGACGGCGACGGCAAGATGGACAAAGACGACGACGACGACGACAACGACGGTGTCGTCGACTCGGCCGACCTCGACGATGACAACGACGGCATCCCCGACACCGAAGAAGACGAAGACGGCGACGCGGACGACGACGGCCAGTTGGACGACGTCGACACCGATGACGACAACGACGGCGTTCCTGACGACAAGGACGACGACGCCGACGGCGACGGCCAGGACGACGAACTCGAAGAGTGCGATGGCGACATCGACGATGACGGCATCTTGGACGAAGCCGACGAAGACGACGACAACGACGGCGTCGATGACAAAGAAGACGACGACGACGACGACGACGGCGAGCCCGACGCCTCGGACACGGGCTGCAAGTCCTAGCCCACCAGGCACTTGAAACGTGCACTGCGGCCGGTCCGGGAGTCATCCTTGACCGGCCGCGGTCTTTTTGGTGCGATAGCGGCCGGAGGCGCGGCGTGGTGCAGTCCTTGTTCCGTTCGACAACCTGTGTGTTCGCCCTGTTCGCCGCGGCTGTCGGCGTTCTAGCACCGACGGAAGCGCACGCCGGGCGTAGACCGTTCTTTTGGGTGTGGGACACCGAGGTGATGCCCGAGCGGGGCGTCGAGTGGGAGAGTTGGTACACCGAGCGCATCCAAAGCAAGCCGACCGACCAGACCCAGGTGTGGACGGCGCCGATTGTCGGGCTCACCGACCGCTTGGAACTGGCGTTGCCGGTCGAGTGGAGCTGGTGGCAGGGCTCGCAAAAGACGATTTTCGACTGGTATGGCGCCGAGTTGCGCTACCGCATCGGCGACCCGGACCCGGACGTCGCCGGTCCCCTGACCGGGCTGGTGCGGCTCGCCGTCCATCGGCCGATCCGATCGCGCAGCGAATTGCGGTTGGAGGCCAACGCGGTCGCCTCCTACCAGCCGTCGCAGGCTTGCAAGTTCACCATTGACGGCGGCGTGGTCGCCGTGACCAGTGGCAGCGAGTCGCTGCTGACCTATGCAGGCGGCGGGTCGTGCAAGGCGCTTGGCGAACTGCGCGTAGGCGGTGAGTTTTTCGGCAAGGTCCCGCTGCACTCGGCGGTCGGCGCCCAGCCGATGACCATGATCGGGCCGAACTTCTCGTTCACCCACGGCCGGTTCTGGCTGACGGCGGGTGCGCTCATCGGCGTCACAGACTTCGCGCCCGTGGCCATGCCGCGGCTGATTTGGGCCATCTCGTTCTAGCAAGCG
>CAXRHS010000346.1:0-4105 GCA_964230235.1 Myxococcota bacterium | reverse complement strand
TGCTACTACGCGTCGGCAACCGGCGAACGTTTTTGCGCCAAAGTGTGCAGTGTGGCATCGCCGACGGATTGCCCGAACGGCTTTGCCTGTAGCCAGCCCAAGGGCGCCGCCAAGCCCTATTGCCTCAAGAAGATCGGCAAGGAAGCGGTGGCCACGTGTGCCAAAGGCGACAAAGGCTACTGTGAGCCGTGCGCCGCCGACTATGAGTGCCTGTCGGGCCGCTGCGCGCTCAAGAACGGCAAGAAGTTCTGCGTCGAGCCCACCCCGTGCCAGGGCAACAAGGACTGCCCCCACGGCGGCGAGGCCACGGCGTGCGTACCGAGCGACAACGGCAAGGGCACCATTTGCGCTCCACCGCTGTCGTGGGGCTGCCAGGGCTACCTTGCGTGCCTTTCGGTCAACTGCGGGCCTGACGAGACCTGCATGTCGGGTGTGTGCAAGAAGAAGTAGCGGAGACGCGGCAGCCCCTGTTGAAGCACCGCCCAAAACGCTACGTTGTGCGCTTGCTGGCACTGGTCGCCGGCGCCGGTCCACCATGAAGACCCACCCCGCCTGGCGCAACCGCACCGTGGTTTGTGCAGTAGCCGTTCTTTGCCTGTGGGACTGGTCGGCTGCCGCCTCGGCCGAGGCTGGCAAGCTCTCCAGCGCGCGCAGCGCCGTGCGGTCGGGTGGCAGTTCGTCCTCGTCGTCGCGCAGCAGCGGCTCGCGCAGCAGCAGGTCGTCGGCGCCGACCAGTTCTTGGGGCGGGTCGGTCCACCCTGGCTGGTACGGCTTCGATCCGCTGTACGACAACTGGCTG
The DNA here is from genome assembly GCA_964230235.1 of Myxococcota bacterium. Lineage (GTDB taxonomy): Bacteria > Myxococcota_A > UBA9042 > UBA9042 > UBA9042 > SXRM01. The sequence continues at coordinate 3,306 of CAXRHS010000346.1, read as the reverse complement.
ACCTGGATGCTGTTTCCCTGGTGGGGGCCGCGGCGGTGGATGGACGACAACGGCGAGCGCGCAGTGGCCTTTTCGACCGCGCCGTACGCGGACGGCTACGACGGCTACATGCGCATCGAGGGTCGGTCGAACCCGCAGGCACTCGCCGGCGTGGCCGACAAGGACGAGACCGGCGCGCCACTGCTCGGCCGCGGCAGCGCGCTTCGCATGTGGGCCGAAGGTGGCGTGCAGGACAGCCACCTTTTCCGCGGCGGCGCCGGCTTCTTGTGGTCCGGATTCCACCGGCTCGAATTGCAGGGCGACGTGCGGGTGTATGGCGAGCGCGAGGCCGGCCGCACCGACACCCTTTTGCTTGGCACCGTCGCGGTGAACTACCTGTTTGCCCTGGCACCGGGTGTGCAAGTGCGCTCCGGCGCGGGGCTGCGCTGGCTACCGGATGGCGACCAGACCCACGTGGGGGCCCTATTCAGTTATGGCGCCGACTTCTACCCCGCCTCTCCGCTCGTGATCTCCGTGGCGGGCGACGTGGGCGCCATGAACGACGCGGTCAACGGCACCCTGCGCGGCACGCTGGGTGCCGTGTTCGACCAGCTTGAGGTCTACGGCGGCTACGAAGCGCTGTGGGTCGAAGACATCGACCTCGGCATGTGGGTGTTTGGCGCGCGGTTGTGGCTGTAGCCGAGCGGCGTCGGCCTTGAATCCTGCTCCCCAGCGCCCAGAACCGCGCAGGCGACGCGCCGTGCGGTAGGGTCAAGCGACGCGCGTCGACGCTGACAGTCCCGTTTGACTTTGTGGCAACCTCAAAACGGCCGCGGCAAGCGCGCCCAGCCGTTGTCGTAGCTGCGCCAGCCCAAAAGCAGCTGAAATTCGCCGTCGCCCACATCGCGGTACGGCGTAGCAGGTCCGAACCGCATCCAGCGCAAGGCGTACCGCGCAGTCAACCACCAGCCAGAGGCCTGATTGCGCGGGCTGACGGGAATGTCGGCACCCACCCCGCAACTGAGCATGGGGCGCCAATCGGTTGCCGAATCGCCGGTGCCGCGGGCCGAAGCCACCGCCTGGGCGCCCTCAATGCCGACCCTGGCCGCCGAGACGCCGACGAAGCCATGGAACCCGCTGATCACGTCGTACAACCAATTGTTGAATACCAGCAGTGGAAAGGCTGGGTGGATGGCGCCGTGGACCCCAAATGCCAGGCGAGACGCCGCGTTTGCGCCGACCTCGCTGCCGTGGCCGATGTACTCGATGCCTGCCTCCAGATCCATGAACTGGGTCACGGTCGAGAAGCGACCGGCCAGGCGGCCGCCAAATCCGACCGGAGCCACGCCGGCCAGCGGATCGTCGAGCCGAGAGCCGACCAGGCCGCCAAGAATACCCCAGTAATTGCCATCGAATAGCAAGGTCTTGGGTGGGACGGGCTCTTCGGGACCTGCGCTTTGCAGCGGCGGTCTGGCGGCCGGGTCGCGCGGATCGTCGGCAACTGCGGCCGAAAATGGCCAAGCGACGCCAAGCAGGGTCCAAGCCAGGATCCTCATGGGCGGCCCATCGGTTTGCCGTGGCCAGGCACCAGCAGCTTGGCGCGGTAGGCGTCAAACGCAAACCGCGGTGCGTGCTGCGGCGTGTGACACACGGTGCAGGTTGCCTCAGAGACAGGGGAAAGCAGGCTGTTTTCCCCTTTGGCCGGACTGGCGGCGTGCAGGGAGCCAGGACCATGGCACGCTTCACACTGCACGGACGTCAACTGGCCCAGGTGGCCGAGCGTGGCGCCGCCTGGTTGACCAAAGCCGGTCACGTGACACGGCACACAGTCCAGGTCGCGCGTCTTGCCGGCGTCTTGCAACGTCTTCCAGGCAACCCCATGGGCATCTTGCGCAGCGAACGTCGCCGTAGTCGCGTGACAACCGACACACACGGCCTGACCGAGATAGCCCGCCATACCTGCAGCCACCGGCGGGGGCGCCGCGCGATCGCTGTCGGCCAAGGCCGCCACCGCCTGGTCGTAGCGCGCAACCACCGCTGCCATCGCCGCATCAGTCGCTGCCGACCACGGCAGCGCAACCGCACGAAACGCGGCGAGCCGACCCTTCGGCAGCGGCGTGCCGGCTGCGGAATCCGCCAGCGCAATCCGACGGTCCAGGTCGGCCAACTGGGCCTCGTAGTAAGGCAGCGCGCGCTGGGTCGCCACCGTCGCGCGCGCCCGCGCCGTGTCAAGGTGCGCCGCGAGCGCTTTTCGCCGCTGGCGCAGTTCCGCCGCGGCACCGGGCAAGAATTCGCCGGCCTCGCGCCAGGGTCCGCTGCGCCAGTCGCCTGGCACCAGGGTCAGCGCCGCGACCACGGCACCATGGCGCGTGGCATGGACAAGCAGGGTATCGCCCTCGGACTCTGCGTCGTGCAAGGCTTCGACGCGTTCGTCCAGACCGCCCACCACCGCGACGTCGAGGTCGGGCACGGCTCGGGCCAACCGGCGTACCGAGCGGAAGCCTTGGTTGCACAGCGCCACGGTCACGTTGGCGCCCTGCGTGCGCAACTCGGCGACTGCGGCGGCTACGGCGGCATGGCGGGCCGTGTCGTCCTGACCGTCGCTCGCATCGACGCCAACTAGGCCGACCGCAACCCCACTCGGCGTGCGCGACAGCAAGGTCGGGGTCGCTCGCGGCACCCCCGGTTGGGGCGTCAGCGACAACACCGCGCAGGTGGCGGCCGCATAGGCGCGGACCACTGCCTCTCCGCCCTGCTGCAGGTCCCACCGCGACAGCGCGACCGCCGTTGCGCCCAGGTGGGTCAGCACCTGGCCAAATGCGTCGCGGCGCAGCGCCAGTTGGGCTGCCTTGCCCGGCAGCGCCATGCCTTCGGCGTCATGCATCAGGCTGCCAGCGTGCACCACCAGCACCGAATCGTCCTTGGCGCGCAGGTCGGCCAGCCACGCCGCGATGCGCTCAACGCCGCCGTTTTGCGATTCCACGGTGCAACCGCACGGCTTGAGGGTGGCCTGCCAGTCGGTCACCGCCACGATTGTCGCGTGCGGCGCCGCCAGCAGCGTCGCAGCCGCCGTCGGTGGCTTGCGCGTGGGCTCAACCTGGCGGTTGCCGCGGCCGGCACACCCGCCTGCCAGCATGGCAAGCGCGACCAAAGCCGCGCAGGCGACCAGCGAGCGGTCACCGGTGAGGGCGTTTGGGGTGAACAAGCGAGCCAGCCAGCGCGAGCGGAGGCGCCGTCTTGCTATGGTTTGATTTGGGCGGCGGTCTGGCCGGCGAGCTTGCTGGCCGGTACCTTGCAACTGGCTTTGCTGCGGCTCGGGTAGACCTC
>CAXRHS010000345.1:0-3640 GCA_964230235.1 Myxococcota bacterium | reverse complement strand
GGCCGACGCGGAGCAGGCGGATGCGCAGGTGGCGGACGCAGCGATCGCGGACGCTGGAGGCACGGAGACTACCGTGACGGACGCGCCGCCCAACGAGACCGGCAGCGACAGCAGCGCCGGCGAAGTCACCGTGGTCGATGGGCTGGTGGTGCCGGATTGGCAGGGCTACCCGCCGGATTTGCCCTACGGCAACGACGCCGACATCTTTGGCGGTCCGATCGGCTCGTGCCTGTCGCTGTGGCTGTACCAGAACGAGTCCTGCGGCGACATCCATCCGACCGCGGACTGCATCAACAGCGCCGCCAAAGACGGTTCGTTGTATTCCCAGTTCCTTTTCGAGCCGCTGCGGCAGTGCGAAACCGCAGTCTGCACCTCGCTGTGCGCCACCGCCACCGACAAGTCGTGCATGGAAGGCTGCGTCGGCAAATACTGCACCGCGCAGTTCCTGGCCTGCACCAGCAACGCGGCGTCGGGCTCCGACACCTGCGCCAATACGTGGACCTGCTCGCAGCAGTACAAAGAAAAACTGCTGACGATCAGCGCAAAGTGCTACGCCAACGCCAGTTTCGCGGAACAAAAGAAGTTCGCCAACATCTTGAGTTGCGTCAGCAAGCCGCAGACGCAGTCTTGCCTGCCAGATATCGCCGGCTGCTTTGCTGGACCGACGCCGGGCACTGTGACCTGCAGCAACACCTTGATCTGTATCGACAGCTGCCAGAACAACGAGAGTTGCGGTTTTGCGTGCATGGGCAAGGCCACGCCCAAGGCGGTGTCGTTGCTCGACGCCATTTGGACCTGCCAGCTGCAAAAATGCCAGCCGAAATGCGCGGGTTCGCCCGATCCCAAGTGCTCGGATACCTGCCTGCAAAGTGAGTGCAAGGATCCGTTGGTTCAGTGTTTGATTGACTGATCCAGGTCAGGGCCCGCAAAGAAGGAAGTCGATCGGCCCAAGCGAGCAGCGGAGCGGCGAGTCGACTTGCAAAGTCGCGAGCTTGCGGCCCAATTGGCAGGCAACGGGCCAACGTGGAAAATCGAATAGATTTTGCACGGGCCCCTAGCGACCGTCCACAGCCAGCCAGTCGGCCAAGCGAGCGCGGCCAATCGCGATCCCGCGTTCGACTTCGCCCGCGGTGGGCCAACCCGGCAACGCTGACACCCGCGACCGCCCGTCCATGGGCGGCACGTAAGCCGTCATCCAGTTGACGACCGCGCGGCCGGGCTCACAGCCAGCCAAAAGCACAGCGAGACGGTCGGCGACCGGCTCCGTGCAACAGTCCAGGTGTCCGGGCATCAGCAGGTGGCGAACGATGAGCGACGGCAAGCTGCCGCGGCGTGGCTGACGCACCGCCCGCATCAGCGCCTTTTCCACCTCGGCCAAGGCGTCAAAGCCGCGCACACCGGCGAGCGCTTGCGCGCAGCGTCCATTGCCGAATTTCGCGTCAATCGACCACACCGCCACTGTCGGCGCCAGCAGTTCCCAAGCCTGGTCCGCCACCAGCCCGTTGCAATTCCACACCAGCGGCAGGGCGTCTGGCACCGCGGCAAGCGCCGCCAGCACCGCCGGGGCGCTCGGCGTGGGGTCGCCGCCGACGACCGACAGCGTGCGCGCGCCTTGGGCCTTGCGGCGCCGGTGCTGCTGAGCAAACCAATCCACTTGCAGCCGGTGCGCGGGGTCCGCCGCTGGCCGAACCACGTGCGTCCACTCGCTGCAAAACAGGCAGCGCAGCGAGCAGCCGCCGACGTCTACCAGCCAGGTGGGACCACCGAGCGCGGCTTCTTCGCCAAAAGACAGCAATTCCTTGTAGACCCAGGCGTCAGCGCCGAGCCGGCAAAATGCTCCTTGCGGTCCGGCGCTGCGATCGACCCGGCAATCGCGCGGACACAAGCGACAGTCGCGCAGGGCCGCCTGCGCCGCCGCGACCGCTGCGCTGACCATCACGCGTGGTGCTGTGGCTTGACCGAGGCCGGGTCGGGTCCGCGCGCCAGCAGCGCCTCTGCAGCGCGGCTGTGCGCAAGCTCATCAATCGCGGAAGCAAAGCCCAACTCCGCCAGATGCAAGGTCGCGTCGTTGAGCTCGCGCATGGCCGCCCGCACCACCTCGGCCTGGCCGCTCGCAAAACTGGCGCGCAGGCTGGCCACGCACGCGACAATGTCGGCGTGCTCGTCCGCGTCGAGCCGCAAACCGGCTGGCCCGGCAAGTTGGCGCTCACTGGCTGCGATCAAGGTCTGGGCTTCGGTGCGCGCGTCGACGAAAAGGCGCTGCGCGATATCCTGCTCGGCGTGGTCGAACGCGGCAATCAGCATCGCTTCGACTTCGCTGTCGGTCAGGCCGTAGCTGGGCTGGACTTCAATCGATTTTTCGACGCCGCTGCGCACATCGCGGGCGGTCACGTGCAGGATACCGTTGGCGTCCACCAAGAACTGCACCGCCACTCGCGCCAACCCGGCCGGCAACGGCGCAATCGGGATGACGAAGCGGGCCAGGCTGCGGCAGTCGGCCACCAACTCGCGATCGCCTTGGAGCACGTGGACGACCACCCCAGTCTGGTTGTCGACGCTGGTGGTGAATTCTTCGGTGGCGGTGGCCGGGATCGGACTGTTGCGGTGCAAGATCTTGGCGACCGCGCCGCCCATGGTCTCCATGCCGAGCGACAGCGGCATCACGTCCAGCAACAACTGGTCGCGGCGACCGGTGGTCAGGATGTCGGCTTGCACGGCGGCGCCCAGCGCGACCACGCAGTCCGGGTCGAGGTCGCAGTGCGGCGGCTTGCCAAAAAGCGCCTGAACGCGCTGGCGCACCAGCGGAATGCGGGTCGACCCGCCGACCAGCACCACTTCGTCCAGCTCCTCTGGCCGCAAGCCGGCGTCTTGCAGCGCCTTCTGGCAGGGCTGCAGGGTACGATCCACGATCGGCGCCGCGATGGCTTCGAACTCGGCGCGGTCCAGCGAAAACTGCACCGCCGGCCGCCCGGGCAGCGGCACCAGCACCGCGGCCGTGTCGGCCGTTGACAGGGCGATCTTGAGCTCGATCATGGCCTTGCGAACACCCTGCAAGGCGGCGGCATCATGGGCCAATTCGACGCCGGCGGCCCGCAGTTGACGGACGGCCACCGACACCAGCGCGTGGTCGATGTCGTCGCCGCCCAGCCGGGTGTCGCCATTGGTCGCCAGCACCTCGGTCAATCCGGCGTGCATGTGCAGGATTGAGATGTCGAAAGTGCCGCCGCCCAGGTCGTAGACCGCGATCTTGCCTTGCGGCCGCCGGTCCAAACCGTAGGCCAGCGCGGCGGCGGTCGGCTCGTTGACGATGCGCAGGACGTCCAGGCCGGCCAGACGGCCGGCATCTTTGGTCGCCTGGCGTTGGGCGTCGTTGAAGTAGGCGGGCACGGTGATGACCGCGCGCTGCACCGCGCAACCCAGCGCGGCCTCGGCGCGAGCCTTGAGCGCCAAAAGAACCTGCGCGCTCAGTTCGGGCGGGGTGTAGTCGCGGCCGCCGACCCGCACGCGCACCGCCGCCGATCCGGGCTGAGCCACCACCTGATACGGCAAGAGTTTGAGCTCGTCGGCAACCTCGGCGGCGTCTTTGCCCATCAGGCGCTTGACCGAGTACAGCGTGTGCGCCGGGTCCACTGCGACGCGG
>CAXRHS010000344.1:0-2626 GCA_964230235.1 Myxococcota bacterium | reverse complement strand
GCCAGCTGCGCATCTCCAACGACGTCATCCGCTACCAGACCGTGTGCCTGTCCAAGCTCAAACAACTGAGCGAATTCGACCTGGACGCCGAGCGCCGCCGGGCCGAGAGCCTGACGCCCGAGCGCGAAGAGGACGAAGAAGACCAGTACTTGCGTCGCAGCGACGAGCGCCGTGCGCGCCGCGCCGACCAGGACGACGAGGAACTTGATCACGAGGAGGTCGCATGAGGAACCAAGACGCACCGCAGGGCCAGGGCATGGACCGCGGACCAGGTGGCGATCGGGGCCAAGGCGGCGATCGCGGACAGGCCGGAGACCGCGGCCAGGGCGGCGAGCGCGCTGGGCGCCAGCCGCGCCGGTTCGGCCGCCGCAAGGTGTGCCCGTTCTGCGCCGACAAGACGCTGTATATCGACTACAAGACCCCGAGCATGCTCAAGCGCTTCATTTCCGAGCGCGGCAAGATCGTGCCGCGGCGCATCTCGGGCGTATGCGCGCAACACCAGCGCAACCTGTGCCTGGAGATCAAGCGCGCGCGCATCATGGCGTTCATGCCGTACTCGAGCGCGACGGCCGACTAGGCCGCAACGGAGGTTCCCGTGAAAGTCATCCTGCGCGAAAACGTGCCCAACGTCGGCAAGATCGGCGATGTGCTCGACGTCGCTGACGGCTTTGGCCGCAACTACCTGCTGCCGCGCAGCCTGGCCACCCAGGCCAACGAGCGCAACGTGCGGCAGATGGAGCACAACAAGCGCGTCGCGGCGGCCCGGCTGGCCAAGGCGCGTGCCAAGGCGACCGAAGAGAGCAAGCAACTGAGCGGCGTCCGCCTGAGCGTTGCCAAGCACACCGGCGACGAAGGCCGGCTGTTCGGCTCGGTCACGGTGCGCGAAGTCGCGGACCTGTTGGCCGAGAAGGGGTTCCTGGTCGATCGCCGCGACATCGGCGTGCCCGAGAACATCCGCACCGTCGGTGAGTACGCGGTCACGGTCAAGCTGCACCACGATGTGGTGGCCAAGCTGACGCTCGAAGTCACCGCGGCCGAGTAGCCCCAGCGTTCGGTTTGAACCGCTCGGCCGATCCCGCCCGCTGGGGATTGGCCGAGCGGCATTTTTGCACCACCTGTTTGCGTGCTTGCGAGGTCGATGATGGCCACCTCTGAGACGGCCGCCCAAGTCCAACCCGGCCGACTGTGCGTTGTCCTCCTTGCCGCGGGCCTCGGCAAGCGCATGTTCAGCCAGACACCCAAGGTCCTGCACGAGATCCTGGGCGAAGCGATGTTGGGCCATGTGTTGGCGGCAGCCGCCGGCTTGAATCCGCACCGCCTGTGCGTGGTCTGCGGCCACGGCGGCGCGGCGGTCGAGCGCTACGTGGCAGATTGGGCGCGCCGCAACCAGGCCGCGCTGGCCGGCGATCGGGCGCCGACCTGCGTCGAGCAACCGCACCAAGGCGGAACCGGCCACGCGGTCGCGTGTGCGGAACCCGTGTGGCGGGACTGCGACGAGGTGCTGGTGCTGTACGGCGACACGCCGCTTTTGCGCATCGACACCTTGCGCGATCTGTGCGCGGCCCGGCAGTCTGGGCTGTTGTCGTTGCTGGTCGGCGAGCCGGCTGATCCGACCGGCTACGGCCGGGTCGTCTGCGACGCCAAGGGGCGGATTGCCCGGGTGGTCGAGCACAAAGACGCCGACGAGGCGACGCGCGCCATCCGGCTCATCAACGCGGGCATGATGTGTGTGGCCAGGCCGTTCCTGGCCGATGCGTTGCCGCGCCTGCAGCCGAACAACGCGCAGGGCGAGTTGTACCTGACCGATCTGCTGGCGATGGCAACTGCGGCCGGGCGGTCTGGCGCTGCCCACGTGGTCAACGATCGCGCCGAAATTGCGGGCGTCAACAACCGCTTGGAGCTGGCCGCCGCGGCCCACGCGCTGCGCGATCGCATCAACCGCCACTGGATGCTGCAAGGGGTCACTTTCGATCAACCGGCGACCACCACCGTGGAGCCCGGCGTCGTGTTGCATGCCGACTGTCGGCTTGGCGCGGGCGTCGAACTGCGCGGCGCGACGGTCGTGCATCCCGGCGCACAGATTGACGCGGGAAGCATTCTGCGCGACTGCGAAGTGGGCAAAGAGGCCCACGTGCTGCCGTACACGGTCGCCAGCGAGGCCCGCATCGGCGCCCAAGCCCATGTTGGCCCGTTTGCGCACCTGCGCCCGGGCACGGTGCTTGAGGCGGAGGTCAAGGTCGGCAACTTCGTGGAAACCAAGAAGGTGCACCTCGGCCGCGGCAGCAAGGCCAGCCACTTGTCGTACCTGGGCGATGCCGAAGTCGGGCCGGGGTGCAACATTGGTGCAGGCACCATCACCTGCAACTACGACGGCGTGAACAAGTACCGGACCGTGCTGGGCCGCGGCGTGTTCATCGGTTCCGATACCCAGTTGGTGGCGCCGGTGACGTTGGGCGACGAGGCGTATGTCGGCGCAGGAACGACGGTGACCCAGGATGTGCCGGCGGGTGCCTTGATCGTGACCCGAGCGCCGACCGTCATCAAGGCGGGCTGGGTGGCACGCAAGCGGGAACTGCGCGCGCAACTCAAAGCGGGTCCGCACGCCAGCACTTGATCGCGGCTATTG
>CAXRHS010000343.1:0-6135 GCA_964230235.1 Myxococcota bacterium | reverse complement strand
CGCCCCGCGAGGCACGGCGGCGGCGTCCCAGCCACCGAGACGAGGTTGCTTGAAATGCGTTTGACCACAATCGCCTTTTTGTGGATCCAGCCGCCCCGTCGTCCCCGCGGCCAACGCGGAGACAAGCGTACAGCGACCTTGCCGTGTCAGCCGAGCAATTGCACAATGGACCTGCCCGTCTACTGACGCCGGGCTGGCCGAGCCCGCCGATGCACCTGCCGCAAACCGCAGAATACGCCCTGCGCGCCATGACCTACATCGCCAACCTGCGCGATGGCGAGTCGGTGCGCGCACGCGACCTGGGTCGCGCCATTGGCGTTCCGGCACCCTACCTGTCCAAGCTGCTGCGCAGGATGGTCGTCGCGAACCTGCTGACCTCGCGCAAAGGCCATGGCGGCGGCTTCGCGCTGGCGCAGCCGCCGACCTTCATTCGCTTTTTGGATGTGCTGTCGGCGTCAGACTATGACATCAACCCCAAGCACTGCGCATTCGGGTGGGGTTCGTGCAATCCACACAGCCCCTGCCCGATGCACTCGACTTGGACCAAACTCAATGAGGCGCTGTGCACCTGGGCCGCAACGACAACGCTTGCGGATGTCATGAGCGGCAGTGGCCTGCCATCGCCCGCGGATGTGCTGTCAGGTCGCGCACCGCCGGCGGAGGCAACCGCTGGCCGCGATGGGCCGCTCGCCAGTACCCGTCGCGGTCGGCGGCCGTTGCAGCGCGGTCAGGTCGATGCCCGCTCGACCACCTGAGCCTGCTTTGCCGCCGCAACGACTGCTCGCGAAACTGGGTCGCTTGATTCGCTGTCGCTGTCCCGCGTGCTGGCAGGGCGCGATGTTTGAGACGCCGCTGCGAATGCGACCGCGCTGTCCACTGTGCGACTACCAATTCGATCGCGGCAACGGCTATTTCGTCGGCGCGATGTACGCAAGCTACGCGCTGTCGCTTGGCCTGGGGATCGTCGTCGCATTGGCCACTTGGTTGGCGACGGCGTCTGTGGGTGTCACGGTGGCGATTGCGTGCAGCGCGGTCGCCCTGGCTGGCCCGTTTGCGATCTTTGCGATATCGCGAACCCTATGGGTGTGGGCGGAGCGAGAGGGCTGGCTGCACGACGGCGAGGAAGACCGCGAGGCGTTGCTGCGCAGACACAGGCGGCGATGACCGCTGCGCGGCCAACGCTTGCGGAGCGGTCCCGTCGCACAAAGGGATGATGCTCTGCCGTGGGGCAAGGAGGTTGCGGCAGCGTGCGCGCCGTGTTGCGATTCCGCCGGTACGCGGCACCGCCAGAGGACTTCGGCAAAGGGAAGCCCTTGGCGGCATCGGACCAGGCGCGCGCGCGCTGCCGACGGCGGCGAGCGAGCAGTGCGGCGCTCAGCCGACCTGCACCCGCACCACCTCGACCAGGCGCTTGAGCGCCGCCTCGACCACCCGCGTGTCGGGGTGGCGAACGATGGCATAGCCGTCGCCTTCGTAGGAGCTGGACGGCATCGCGCCGACGCGGGGGAGCTTGGACTCGATGACCAGCTTGCCTAGTTCGCGCTGGGCTTTTTCAATGCCGTGCACCGCCTTGATGCGACCGCGGCCCTGGCCCCGGAAGAAGGCGGCGCCGACGGCGTACTTGCGGCGAAGCGTCGGCCACGCTTCGCGCACCATCAAGTGCGCCCACGCCTGGTAGAAATCGACGTCGTTGGCATAGCCCATCAGGCTGCAAATCTGCGCACCAGGCGGCCGGGCCGCAATTTCACTGATCGCCACCGAGCCGTCTGGTCGGCGAAACCACTCCATGTGCGTCAGGCCCGTCGTCTGGCCCAGCGCCTTGACCGCGGCAAAACCGGCGCCGCGGATGTCGTCAAATGCGGGCGCGTCGACCTCGCGCGGCAGCAGGACACACCATTGGATCCACGGGTTGCGCACCACGTCGAGCGGGTTGGGCAGGTAGCGGGTCAGCGAGTGCCATACCGGTTCGCCGCGGATGCACACGGTCTCAAAGCTGTACTCCTGGCCCGTCACGAACTGCTCGACAATGGCCGGGTTGTGCTCGCTGGGACGCGCCTGCAACAGCGCCTCGGCCAGTTGCCGGTCGTCATCCACGCGAAAGGTGGTCTTCGATCCGGCGCCGGCCAGGGGCTTGAGCACCAGCGGATAGCCAGCCTTTTGCGCAAAGGACCAGGCGTCGGCGCTCGTCCGCACTTCCTGGTGCTTGGCGCACGGCAGTCCAGCGGCACCGAGCACGTCTTTCATGCGCGCCTTGTCGCGAAAGTTGCGCGCCGCTTCGGCCGGCAGGCCCGGCAAGCCCATCACCTCGCGCGCCTCGGCCAGCTGGACCTGGATGTGCTCAAGCGCGCCAAACAGCCGCGCCGCGTGGCCGTGCTTTTGCTCCAACGCCTTGGCACCAAGCACGATTTGGCGCGTGTCGAGCGCGTTGTCCACCTGGGCGAAGCCCACCAAGGCGCGCCGCAGGTCGTCGGGCACTTTGTAGGCGGGTTCCTGGGTCAGCAAGCTGCAATGGACGCCCGCTTCATTGGCAACCGCGCGCACGAACCGCAGCGTGGTGTCCATGAAAAACGGCGCCACGAAAATTACATGCATCGCACGCTCCGCTCGCTCTCAGTTTTGGGGGGCAGTCAATTCGTCCAGGTACTTGGGCAGCATCTCGCGCCAGGCGACCCAGTCGTGGTGGCTGTCGCGCCCCCATGGGTCGACGCGGTTGGGTACGCCCTTCTTGCCGAGCAAGTTGGCGACCTGCCACGACTCCCACGGCGATTCCCACTTGCCCTCGCCGGTCGCCAGCAACACGAAGCGCTGCCGCAGCGCCGTCAGCAGTTCTGACTCGCCCAGATAGGCCAAAAAGTGCAGCGGCGACACCAGGTGCAAGTCCTGGTTGTGGAAGCCCTGAAAAAAGCGCCCCAAGTCAAAGGTGCCACTCATGCAGATGGCGTAATCGAACACATCGGGGTGGCTGGTAATCGCCAAAAGCGCGTTGTAGGCACCGATTGAGGCGCCGGCGCACACGAGGTTGACCCTCGGATCATTGCAGTCGGTGCGCACGGCTGGCACCAGTTCGTGGCGCACATACGCCAGGAACTGCTTCTGCATGTACGCCTTCTGCGCCGGCTTCTCGGCCGGATCGAGCAGGGTCTTGCCGCCGATCGAGTCACACGAATAGATGCGCACCCGGCGGCTGTCGATGAGCGGCTGCAGCGCCTTGATCATCTCAAAGCGCTCGCACTCGTCCGCGTCGCCGCCTGCGGTTGGGAACAGCAGCACGGGGCGGCCGCCTGTGCCCCAGCGCGCGACGTTGACGTCCTGGCGCAACCGCGGCGACCACCATTTGGCGTGGGTCTTCATCAGCCGGCGGCCTTGGCCTTTGGCGCCTTCTTCTTGCGACCCGCACCAGCGTCGACGTCCTGTTCCGGCGCGGGCTCCGTTCCGGCTGCACGCGCTGCGATGCGGTCGTCGCGCTGGGCCTTGGCGGCCTTCATGCGCTCCACCTCGGTCTTGCGCCAGAACTGTACAAGCCCAAAGTAGTGGTCGGTGAACTGCTCCACCTCGTGCGCCGGGAACAGCGCCGTCACCTTCTGGCGGAAGATCTCCTTGGCGCGCTCGGTGCCAAAGAACTCCCAGGCCACCTCGTCGAGGTTCTGCAGGTGCTGGTCGCAGAATTCGACGAAGCGGTCGGTCTCAAAGCGCTGGTGCGCGATCTTGGCGTATTCCTTGAGCCGGTCTTCAAACGACAGGTCTTTCTTGGCCACCGCGTAGTAGGGGTCCCAGTCCAGGGTTCTGCGGAACTGGCGTTTGGTGGCGGCGCAGTAGATGGACCACTTGATCATGTTCTTGACCATGATCGGAAAGTGGAAGTGCAGCGAAGTCACCTGGAAGTCCGGGCAGGCATTGGCGAAGTCGATCGGATAGAACACGCCGTCTTTGCGCAGACTTTCGCAGCTGTTGAACTCCCACTGAAAGAAGCTGTTGATCGTCAGGCACATGTCGGTCAGACGCTGCCACTCGTCCTGACTCAGGTAGTTGAACGCAACCTCATACCGCGCGTGCAGCGGCGCGTCGGGGTTGTAGCGCACGCACCACACTTGCGGCCCGATGCCGATGGCGCGCACGAATACGTCAAACGGATGCACGGCCTTCTGCACGTGCATCACGCGCTGGCCCGACTGCTCGTAGGCGGCGCGCAGTTGCTGGGCGTCGTTGATCTTGGTGACGCCCACCCACGCGCCGCCGTCGTAGGGCTTCATGAACACCGGGTAGCCGAGCGCGTCGCCGACCTTGGTCAGGTCGAAAAGCCGGCCGTAGCGCTGAAGCGTCGGCTTGATGTCGTTCAGGTCCGGGCTGTAGTCCTTGGGCGGCACCATCCAGGTCTCGGGCACGGGCAAGCCAAGGTGGGTCATGGCCGCGTACGAGGTGTGCTTCTCCATCGACTGCAGCGACCACGGGTTGTTCAGCACGTACAGGCCGTCCATGATCACGGCCTTCTTAATCCACTCGCGGGTGGTGTGATACCAGTGGGTCAGGCGGTCGATGACCACGTCGTACTTGACCGGCTGCCGCAGGTGAAACGGCTCGATGGTCACGCGTTCGACCTCAAACGAGACCTGGTCGCCATCGAGCGGCAGGGTCAGGTTCAGGCGCTTGACGATTTCTTCATAGCACCCCGGCCAGCAGATATCGGCGCCGAGCGAAAGCCCGATTTTTCGGGTGACATTGGCCATGGTGCGGGGCTCCTTGCGTACGGGTTGAGGTCGGTGGTGTGGCGGATGCGCCGGGGGCGCGAATCGGGCGCGCAGTGTATGCCAGGACCGGTTTTGAGGGAAGGAACGAAGGGGGGCTTTGTTCAGATCGTGGAAATCGCAAGTGAAAAAATGGTCATGGCGATCGCTCGCCAGTCCAGGTTCGGCCGGCTACACTGCCGCGGCCGGCAAGGGCTGGTAGGGCAGGGCATGAACCGACGGCACAGTGCGCATTGCGCGGCCTGGGCGCTGGCCGCGCTGCTGCCCGGCTGCGTCGACATCGACGAGATGGCCACGAGCCCGTGTCCGCCGCAGGGCACGCAGCTGACCTGGGACAATTTTGGCAAGGGTTTCATGGGCCAGTGGTGCGTAACCTGCCACGGTGGCCCAAATGGCTACAGCTCGCGCGCGCTCAATACCCGCGAGGCCGTGCAGGCCAACCTGCAGCGCGTTTTCGTCAATTCCGCCGCCGGCAACACCGCGATGCCGCCGGGGCCCAACGACCCGCCGCGGTCAGAACGCGACAGACTCGCCGAGTGGCTGGCTTGCGGGGCGAAGTAGGCGGCAGCGGCTACTGGCTACAGGTCCTGAACGGATCGAAGGCGACGCCGGCCCCGTTGTTGAACTGGCCATCGCCGGTCTTGAAGAACAGGTACAGCGCGTGCGAGCCCGGTGCCAACGGCGTCGCCAGCTTGTAGCTCTTGGAGAGCCATCCGCCGGCGGGCTTGACTGCTGGATTGGCATCCAGGATGGCGATGCCCGGTGAGTCGATGCGAATGGCAAAAACGTCGTGGATCTGGCTAATCTCGTAGAAGTCGGGCATGTACCGGTAGCGGAACTCGAAGCGGGCCAGCATGCCGTTTTTGCCATGCGCGGTCGGGCGCGGCGGCGGGGGAGAGCTCGGGCATGTCGAATGACGGCGCAAAATCGTCGGCCAGCGGGCGCAACCTCGGCGACGTGGTGGCCGGCCGCTATCGCATTACCGGCATCGTCGGCAAAGGCGCGATGGGCGCGGTCTACGCCGCGGAGCACACCGCCACCGGCCAGAAGGTTGCGCTCAAGTTCATGATCGTCGGCGACGACGAGGAAAAAGAGTTCATCGCGCGGTTCGAGCAAGAAGCCAAGGTGATGGCGGGGCTGCGCAGCACCAACACCATCCGCATCTACGACTTCGGCCGCGCCGACGACGGCGCGCTGTTCATGGCCATGGAGTTGCTGGTCGGCAAGCCGCTCGACAAGCACCTGCGCGATCTCGCCCGCGAAGGCAAGGCGATGACTGAACAAGAGGCTGGCCGGCTGATCATCCAGATTCTGCGCAGCTTGACGGAGGCGCACGGGCTGGGCCTGGTCCACCGCGACATGAAGCCGGGCAACGTGTTCTTGAACGACGACG
>CAXRHS010000342.1:0-4599 GCA_964230235.1 Myxococcota bacterium | reverse complement strand
TACACCGCTTCGACCGGCTTGTCTTCGTCGTTGCGCCAGGACTGCGCGACGGTCACCCGAGCCTGACCGGCGACGATGGACACCTCGACGTCGACGCCCTGCAGCGGCACGGGGCGGTCGCCGACGAGCAGGCCGCAGTGCGGCAGCGCTTCCAATTGGGGTCGATTCATCGGGTCTCCTTGCGGGCCGCCGCTGCGGCCTTTTGGGCGGCATCCAGGACGACGTCTTGCAGCAACCGTTGCTGGGCGTCGGTCTCGTGGCGCAGCCACATTTCGATGCCATCGGCGATCGGCATGCGAATCCACAGCGCGGCGGGCGCTTGGACGCTCGCGGGCAGACTGTGGTCTGGTGGCGAGTTGACATTTGTAGTGGCGGGATCTGCCGCTGGCGGCACAGCCGATGGCAAGACAGCCATGCTCGCGCCGGCCTCGCCGCCCGCGTGGTGCTCCGCCGCCGGCGTCCTGGGTGAGGGCGCGGATTGGACCAGGGAATGCGGCAGGGGCACGGCACGCAAGTCCGCGGCAGTCAAGGTTCGAAAGCCGCGGCTGCGGCCGGTCTCAGGGTCGAGGTCGGCCAGCGCCAGCGCGATCTGGTCCAACGTCCAACCGGCGAGCTGGCGCGCGGCGACATAGCGCAGCCAGTCGACGTACCTGGCGTCGTAGGCGGTGTGCGGACCGCGAAACACCGGCGCGGGCAGCACGCCCCGCTGGACGTAGTAGCGAATCGTGCGGGGCGACAGGCCAGTCTCTTTCGCCAGTTCGTCCAGGGTGTAGCTTGGGTGGTCCGTGCTCATGCCCCAAGCGTAGCCTGCGCCGCGCATGGTGTCAAGTTGCCACTGTCTAGTCATCACCGCTGCGCGTGGGCAGTGGCGGGTCTTCGGGGGGGCCATGACAGTCGATCGCTTCCCCGTGTGCCGTTTTCGTGTACCCTACGCCGCACAGCGGGCCCAGGAGCTACCCATGATCGCGCACGACCGACGGAACCATCTGGCCCTCGTGGCCTTCGCAATCGCCGCGATCGCCTGTGGCAGCGACCCGGCCACGTCTGCGGACGCGGCGGCGATCGCCGATGCCGGCATTGCGCAGGACACCGCAGGTGCCGAAACCGGCGGCAGCGCGGACGCCAGCCGCGGCGGCGATGGGGCCAGCGGGACCGATGGCGGATCTGGCGGCGACGCGGGTGCCGACGCCGGAGCTGACGTGCAGACCTTCCCGACCGCGCTTTTCGCCCGCGGCAGCGTCCGTCAAGTTCACGCCACCCACGCAGAGCCCAACCAGGACCTGGAGTTGCGCGACGCCGCCGGCAAGGTCGTCCAGGCGGCCAAGGCCGACAAGTGGGGCAGCAAGGTCTTCCGCAAGGTCGCACCGGGCAAGGGCTATCGCGTGTTTGCACTGGGTGGCAAAACCGCCGAGGCCGGACCTGTCGACGTTACCGACGCGGATTCCAGCCTGCCAAAGCCGAGCTTCTACGCCGAGCAGGTGGTCAAGGCCGGCACCGGGTACCTGAAAATGCGCGACGGCACCACGTTGGCGTACTACGCGACCCTGCCCGGTCCCGCCGACAAGGGCCCCTATCCGACGGTCGTCAACTACAGCGGCTACGAACCCGCCCGCCCCGGCAAGCCAATCGTGCCGAAAGACCAGGAGGGCCTGTGCGCCACCTTTCCGGTGCTGTGCGCGGCCCCGTCGGATCCAAGCGCTCTGGTGATGGCGCTGTCGGGCTACGCGACGGTCAGCGTCAACTTGCGCGGCACCGGCTGTTCGGGCGGCGCCTACGACTACTTTGAAGAGCTCCAGTTGCTCGACGGCTACGATGTGGTCGAGATTGTCGCGGCGCAGCCATGGGTTGCGCACCACAAGGTCGGCATGGTCGGGCTGTCGTACCCGGGCATCACCCAGCTTTTCGTCGCCAAGACCCAGCCGCCGAGCCTGGGCGCCATCGCCCCCGTGTCGGTCATCGGCAACACCGGAACGACGCTGGTGCCGGGCGGGATCCTCAACAAAGGCTTTGCGCTGTCGTGGATTACCCATGTGCTCGACAAGGCCGTGCCCTACGGTCAGGGCTGGGAGAAGCCGCAGGTGGACGCGGGCGACCTGCAATGCAAAGAGAACCAACTGTTGCACGACCAGCGCGTCGACAACGTCGAGCAGGCCAAGAACAAGGCCGAGTGGAAACCCGAGTTGCTCGACCCGCTCAATCCCAGCGGGTGGGCCGGCAAGATTGCCGTGCCGGTGTTTCTGGCTGGCAGCTGGCAAGATGAGCAGACGGGGCCGTTCTTCGTGACCCTGCTCGACAAGTTCAAGGGCAGCCCATCGCGGCGGATCCTGGTCTACAACGGCGTGCACGCTGACGGGTTCGCGCCGCAAGTGCTGGCGGAATGGAAGGCGTTCTTTGACCTGCACATTGCCAAGACTGTGCCGTCGATTCCCAGCTTTTGGGCGTTGGCGCTGCCCAGCTTTACCAAGCAGGTGTTTGGCGTGGAACTGCCCGTCCCCCAAGACCGTTGGACCGCCTACAAGACCCATGCCGATGCCTTGGCGGCCTGGCAAAAGGAGTCAGAGGTTCAAGCCTACCTCGCGAACGGTGGAACCAAAGAGGCCGCGGGAGCGCCGATAGCCCAGCTCAAGCTCGGCTTCGACAGTTGGCCGCCCAAAGGTACCGAGGTGCAGCGTTGGTACTTTCAGCCCAATGGGACGCTGCTGGCGAGTGCGCCGACGGCCACCGCTGCCGCCAGTACGTTTGAGCACGACCCGATGGCCGGCGATCAGGGCATCGGCGTCAAGAACCTGTACAGCAGCCAGCCCACCTACGACTGGAAGAAGCCGGCAGCTGGCAAGGAAGTGTCCTTTGTCTCGGCCCCATTGACCGGCGACCAGCTGCTGCTGGGCACCGGCAGCGTGGATGTGTGGGTGCGCACGACCGCCGCCGACATCGACGACGCCGACCTCGAGGTCAACCTGAGCGAAATCCGCGCCGACGGCCAAGAGCAGTTCGTGCAAAGCGGCTGGTTGCGCGCCAGTTTCCGCAAGCTCGGGCCCGACGCGACCCCGCTTTTGCCCGATCTGACCTACAACATCGCCGACCAGCAGCCACTTGTGCCCAAACAGTGGACACAGGTGCGGATCGCCATAGCCGGGTTCGGCCACGTGTTCCGCAAGGGCTCGCGGATCCGGCTCGCCATCGACACCCCGGGCGGCAGTCGCGCCGACTGGCGATTTGACCTGCTGCCCTGGAAGGGCCAGGTCTTCTTCGACATTGGCCACGATGCCGATCGGCCGTCCAGCGTCGCCTTGCCGCTCATCGCCGGCGCCGCGCTGCCCAAGGATCTGCCGGAGCCCGGTTGCACGCTGCGCGGGATGCAGTGCCGGACGCACACCGACGTACCCAACACGGCCGCAAAGTAGCCGCCAGGCGGCTGGCGCCCCGCCGTTTGCAACCCCTGGCCGCACCTGCCAGACTGCCGGGCGATGACGCCAGACGCGCAACTGCAAATCGCCAAGCCCCGTCGCTGGACGCTGCCGGGGGCGCGCTGGTGGATGGTGTGCGCGGTCGGGCTGGCGTGCGTGTTCTGCGCCAGCATCGCTTCGCAACGGCGGCCGCACCTGTCGGTCGCGGCGGGTGGCGGCGGAGCACAGGCCTACCACAATACCTTCAACTGTCAGAACCGCCTCAACCACCACGAAGCGCAGCGCATGATGGGCGGCGGCGTCGAGGTTGATCTCGAAACCGAGCACGGCATCTTGATCGGGGGCAGCGCGGCCGTGCACCAGTTCACCATCCAGAGCGTCTCGTCGTCGCCGACACCGGTGCCCGCCGGAACCAAAGGCGAGACGTCGTACATGAGCACGGCGGTCGCCGCGCGCGGCGGCTACTCGTTTGGCTGGGGCAGCGTCGAAGCAGGCGCCACCTTCTTCTTGGACTTGCAGGCGGCCTGGCCGATGGTGCGGTTGCGCGGCGGCGCGCTGGGCAATGGGCTGTCTGGCGTCATTCAACTGGGCGCGGACAATGCGCAGTGGGGCGCCCCAACGCTGTCGGCAGGCGCGCGGATGCGCATCGATCGCCTGTCTATCCAGGCCCTTGCCGGAAACATGTCGCGGCCGATGCGCGAACATGCCAACGCCAATGGTGTTTTCGTGCCCGGCAAGACGGTGCGCGGATCAATTGGGCGCAACGGCGACGCCGCGCTGATGGTGCAAGCCGACATCGCCATTGATGAAGCCATTTCGTTTCGGCTCGACGGCGCCGTGGCCGAAGCCTGGGCCGCGTCTGCCTGGCTGGTGTGGACCAATGTGCCAGCGCGGCCGAGCGACAGCGACACTCGCCACGAACCGCCGGTGCCGGAAGCGGTACCGCCGCCGGCAGCCCCCGATTCCACTCCATCGCCGCCGTCTGCGCCCGAACCTGGCGCAATGACCGCGACCACCGCGCCGCGAGGTTGAACAACCGCCCAATTCAGGCTACCTTTTGCGTTTCGCCCGCCCGGCGCGCCGCGCGGGAAAAGGATTGCGCACGCAAGCAATGTGCCCTCAATCACTGGATTCTCTGCCCGTCCGTCGCTCGCTGGCGCTTGCCGTCCTCGCCGCACTGACCTCGGTGTCG
>CAXRHS010000341.1:0-6591 GCA_964230235.1 Myxococcota bacterium | reverse complement strand
GCTACCCTCCTGGGCGATGACCCAGAAGTAGTACAAATGGTGGTAGTTGAGCCATTCCATGAACTGATTGTTGGTTTTTCCGACATTGAAAGTCAATTTTTCGTGATTGCCTACATCGATCTGCCTGTTAGTCTTCCTTGTGGGGGTGGCACTGAGCAAGTGGCCCAGGCCGCCGGACCCCGCGGTAGATCATCCGTCCGCACGCTGCCCGGCAAGGAGATGCGCTGCGCGCCATCCACCACCGAACCACGCTGTTGCGGAGACGGTCTGGCCGCAAGCAGCGCGGCAAGTCCGCGAATGGAGGTTCGTCAAATGGACGCGACATCGATTCTCGCTTCGATCCCGAAGTACTCGCCGCCCAAGAAATCGGCGCCGCCGGGTCGGCAGCCCGAAGGCGTAGTGGCGCCGGCATGTTGGTCAACCCAAGCGGAAACGGACACGGTCCGGGTCAAGATGGTGCGTGAGCGCACCGCGGCAAAGCCCGACGACACAGTTGTCGCGACTGCGCCACCCGGCGCGGTTGGCCCCATCCTGCTCGTTCTGTCCCAGAAAGAGCGCCCGAAGACGGCGCTGTGGCGCGCCAAGATCCTGGCCGAACGCCTGCGGGCGGAGCTCAAGGTCATTGTCTGCTTGCAAGACCCGCAACAGGCCAACATGCTGTTTCCGCAACAAAACATCGACCAGACCACCGCGCGGCTCAGGCATGAGCGTACGGCCCGCGACCAGACACTGCGCTGGTGCAATCGGAGCCTGCCAATTCCACTGGCGGACGACGCGTTGCTGCTGGCATACGGCAGTCTGGTCGGTTGTGCCACGGCTATGGCAATTGCGCTTGAGGCGCAGATCGTCGTTGTGTCGGAAACGGACTGTCTCAGCGGCCACGACATCACCGCGATTGTCGATGGTGCGGGCGTGAGCGTGCTGTTGTCCCGGACGGTGCGCCCGGCCAATGTCGTCATCGCCGCGACCGACTTGCGCAGCGACGACATGCCTGTGATTCGCAAAGGCGCTGCGCTGGCACAGTCGCTCGGCGCCAGGCTTTCTGTCGCGCACAACGTCGAGCCATTGCCGCCTCCACCGATGTTCGGTTCGCCCGATGGCATGATTCACCAGGCGTCGGTGCCGCCTGCCGAGGCGACTCGAAGGCGGCTGCGGGTGGGTGCGCTTGACCGCGCGCTGGCAATGGTCGGGTCGGAAGCTGAACCGCACGTGCTTGCCAGGGCCGACACAACGGATGCGCTGCTCGAAGTTGCGCTGGACCAAAACGCCGACTTGCTTGTCGTCGGACACCGGCGGCGCTCGTGGCTGAGTTCGATCTTCGGAACGTCGGTCGCCAACAAAGTTGTCGATCGGTCCGTGCGCAGCATTCTGGTTGTTCCGGTTACGACTTGACCGACGGCGGCTTTCTTTCGACCTACTGTGTCCATCAAACGCAAACCAGCAACTGCACGCGAAAACAGGCGCCCGTTGGAACTGCGACAAAGCTCACATCGCCGCCATGTTGGCGGGCAAGTTGTCGAGCGATGGCTAGACCGAGCCCGGCGCCCGCCGATCCGGATGGTTGTGCTGAGCCGCGATAGAAAGGCTCAAAGATGTGGTCCACTTCATCTGGCGGCACGCCGGGGCCATCGTCGCAGACATCAATAGCCACGTTCGGGCCTTGCCGCACGGTGGACACTCGCACCGACCCGCCGACAGGCGCGTGCCTGGCCGCGTTTTCAAACAGGTTTCGAAATACTCTTTCCGCATCAGGCAAAGTGCCACGAATACGCCAAGTAGAAGGTGGCCGTTTGAGCACTACCTGACGTTCTGTGAAGATCCATTCGGCCCCCGCTGCGCCTCCATCGATGGCGCTGGCAAGGTCGAACTCGCCGACCGCAGCCACTTCGCCGCTCTCTAGCCGCGCCAGGGTGAGCAGGTCGTCGGCCAGAAGCTTGAGCCGCCGCGTTTGCGCGAGCGCAGCTTCAATCAACTCGCGGTATGACTCAGCACTGCGTTTTCGGCGCACGGCCAGCGACAGTTCGCCGTACAACGTGGTCAAGGGCGACCGCAATTCGTGTGCAGCGTGCGCGATAAACTGCTGGCGCGTGCTGACCAGCTGCGCCAACCTCTCGACCATGTCGTCAATATCATCCGCAAGTTGTCTGATGTCCTGATCGCTGGCATTGGCAAGTCCCACCCTCGCGCTCAGGTCGCCATCCGCAACTTTGCGCACGACCGCGGCGATTGCCTGGTGGTCGCGGGTCAGCCGCCGAACCACGCTGCGTGCCAGCAGGGCGCTTACCACCACACCGATGGTCAGCACAGCGAGCGAAGCTTGTGCGAGAAAGCGGGCCCCGCGTTCAAGAGCGGCGGTTCGAGAGGCAACCAGAATGTGGAGGTCCGGCCTGCCCGGCAAGGGAACTCGGACCGCGCGCAAGCGTTCACGACCAATCGTCACATCCAGCGGTGGTCCCACTGGCACGCGCCGCAATTCGGCCGTCCCTAGCGGCGGGCTGGTGGCCGCATCGGCGGCGACCACAGAGTTCTCTGAGGAGAGCAGCAGTGCGTGTTGGCTGGCCTCGCCGAGGTCAGACTGCGGTCCGGGGGCAGTGTCGATGACCACGCGGCTGCCGCCGACCGCGGCCGCCTGCTCTGCTTCTTGGCGCGCTTCAGCCAGCAACGCCTCATCGAACTCCGTGCCCTGGATGCTAACCACAGCGACATACAGTCCAGCGAGCGCGAGGGTCAACGTGGTCACGGTCAAGGCCACGGTCGCCGCAACCAGCCGGGTTGCGAGCCTCATGGAGATTCCCTGGCTTGCAGCCGATAGCCTACACCACGGACCGTCTCGACGCGCCAGCCTTCTGGGCCTAGTTTGTGCCGCAGTCGGCTGACTGCGACCTCAATGATGTTGGTGCCGGGATCCATGCGCATGCCCCACACTTGATCGAGCAACTCGGTCCGCGGGACGACACGGTCGACGCGATGGGCCAGATGCAGCATGAGCGCGAACTCGGTCGCAGTCAGCTGAATTGGTATCGCGTCCACCACAGCGCAACGGCTGATGCGGTCGATCTCAAGGGTACCCACGCGCATCGGCGCCATGCCAGCAGACCGCCGCAGCAGCGCGCGGATACGGGCCAGCAACTCGTCAATCTCAAAGGGCTTAACTAGAAAATCGTCCGCTCCGGTGTCTAAACCCAGAACGCGCTCCCGAAGCTCGCCGCGGGCCGTCAGCATCAGGATCGGCACAGTGGAGCCTTCTTGCCGCAATTGGCGGCACAGCGACAGGCCGTCTAATCCAGGCAGCATCCAATCGAGCACAAGCAACTGGTAAATGCCGGTCCGCGCCTGGGCCAACGCAAGCGGGCCCGTGTGACTTACATCTGCGGTCATGCCCTCTTCGCCTAGCATTCGAACCAGGAACCGCGCGAGCCCCACGTCGTCTTCCGCTATCAGGATTTTCATGGCTCGCGCCGCCAGCCGACCGTCAGCGGCCGCGGTGACAGGGTAGAACGAATCAAGGCGCGGCGCACCGAGGTTGAGAAGAACAGGAGGCTCGGGGCGGGTGGAGGGGTCATACGGCCGGAACCCCTGCTGACGCTGCGAAATACACGCGCCGCGCGGTGATTTGGGGCAACGGGGCGGACAGGGAGAGACCGCCCAGTCGGCACACTGCGCATTCCCACCCCGAGCATCTCCTGACGGCGCGAGGGTCACACCGCTTGCCAAGCATAGCGGCTGTCGTTGACCGGCGGCGTTACTGGTTGATTACAAGGCTGTCATGGTTCTCGGCGGCGCTCACGCGAACAAGTGCGAAGCTATCGGCAAGGCGCCTGGGTGCCGTGGCAGCCTGGTGGCGATTCGCAACCGCTCAGTCCAGCGCCCGGCGCGTTCCAGTCGCTGGCGCGAGTGGTTTGCTATGCGTCGAAGCTCCGCCAACCCGATACTCACCCCAAGCGGCGGTGCGGCCGTATGCTGCGAGACGCACAGCCTGTTTCGTCATTGCAGGGCCCCCAGCCACACGTCACCTAGTACCCCTGCGGCGACGCTGGCGACACGAGTGGTCTGCGTCGGGCGGCTACCCTAGTACCACAGATCCTAAATTCGCGTTGGCTGACCAACGCGAATCTCGAGCAAGGTACTGGAGGCCGCGGATGCGGCCGACCGCGGGGGTCACAGGGGGCGGCGCGCCACCTTCTCCTTACGAAACAGGCTAGTAGCCAAACCGGTGCGGGCGTTGAACCCAACGCGAACTTAGGGTTTTGGGTACTAGATGGCCTGATCCCACGAAATCGACAAGCGAATGGCGGCGTTGATCAGCCCGACCATGCTGTAGGTTTGTACAAAGTTGCCCCACTGGGCGCCGGTGCGCGGATCGATGTGCTCCGCAAACAAGCCATGGCGGTTTGCATAGCTAAGCAGTTGTTCAAAAAGTGCACGGGCCTCTGCCAGCCGGTCGAGACTGCACAGGGCGTTGATGTACCAGAAGGTGCAGATGACAAAGGCATTTTCAGGCTCGCCAAAGTCGTCTGCCTCGACATAGCGGTAGACGAAGTCGCCGCGCTTCAGGTCAGCCTCAATTGCGGCGACTGTTGCTGCGAACCGCGGGTCGCCGCTGTTGAGAAAGCCCAGGTCGACGAGCAACAATGCGCTGGCGTCTAGCGTTTCGCCGCCAAAAGTAGCCACGAACGTTTGGCGCTGCGGATGCCAGGCTTTCAATTCGATGGCCTCACGGCAGACTGCGGCACGGGCCGCCCATTGGTCGGCACGGAGCGTCATACCCAAGTGCCCGGCAATTCGCGCCAGACGGTCGCAGGCGGCCCAGCACATCACGGCCGAAAAGGTGTGCACGCGCGCCTCGCCCCGCAGTTCCCAGGGCCCTGCGTCCGGTTCGCCAAATGAACGTACGGCGTGTTCGCCAAGCAACGCAAGGCGTTCAAAGAGCTTGACATCGCCATGCAGGTTGAGGCGCAGGTCGAAAAACACGTGCGCAACGGCGAGTATGGCAGCGCCGTACACATCATGCTGCACCTGCTCAAACGCTTGATTGCCAACTCGGACTGGCCCCATGCCGTGGTATCCAGGCAGAGAGTCGACGCAGCGTTCTGGTAGGTCGGCTCGGCCGTCTATCCCGTAGACCGGCTGCAATGGCGAGCCGCGTTCGCTCGCCACAACGTTGAGCAGGAAGGTGAGGTAGCGCTCCATGACGCGCGTGGCACCCAGTCGGTTCAGTGCACTGACCACGAAATAGGCGTCGCGCAGCCAGCAATAGCGATAGTCCCAGTTGCGGTGACTCTGCGCTGACTCGGGAATCGATGTTGTCAGCGCTGCCAGGATGGCGCCGGTGTCGTCGAATGCATTGAGCTGCAATGTGATTGCGGCTCTGATCACCTGGCGTTGCCACTCGAATGGGATTGCCAGCGACCGCACCCAGGTGCGCCAGTACTTTGTGGTCTCTTCCACGAAGCGCCGGGCGATTTCGGCGGGCGCCGATTGCAAGGTGTCGTCGGGTCCCAGGATGAGATGGACCGGCGTCGACAGGTAGAACGCCGTTTCTTGGATGACGGCCGTTATCGACGCATCGGTCGTCAGTCGCAGTGTCCACTGTGGCGCGACGAACCTTAGGTGATTGCTACCGAATGCCGCAACAGGCCGCAGTGCTCCGTATTCGGCGGCAGGACGAACGCGAATACAAACACGCGGTGAACCGGCGACGCAGCGCACGCTGCGGATCAGCATGGCCGGGCGAAACTCGCGCCCGTGGAGCGGAAACCGCGGTGCGAAATCAACGATCTCCACGCAGTCACCGGTAGCAGTCGCAAGTCGAGTCACCAAGATGGCGGTGTTTTCGACATAGGTCTGCTCAACGTCGGCGCACTCCAACAGCTCAACGGCAAAGTAGCCAAAGTCCTGGTCGTCCCGCCGCCTCGAGCCGTCCCGCAACAACGAGCAAAAGACCGGGTCACCGTCTGGCCGCGGCAAGCACGCCCAACAGATTTCGCCCGCCGCTGTCACCAGCGCGCCAATGGCGCCATTGCCGACGACGCCGAGGTCCAGCGTTTTCATGGTTTTTCCTTGATCGCAGCCTGCGCAAAGGCGGCCCGCCCGTGCCTTCAGGACCGAGCCTACCGCAGCAAGGCGACGTCATCCCTTGCCGCAGCATGACATTGTTGCAATCCAGCCACGCGCTGGTCTGGCACTGGTTCTCGGATGGGTGAGCGTCTTGCGTGGCGCGGTGCTGCCGGCAAAATACGGCAGGCGACTGAACTGCACACAGCAGCACGACGCGCCCTTCGGGTGGTTGACCCTGGCGAGAACCGCGTCAAAGCACCGCGTTTGGCAATGGTGGTTGACAGACGTCGCCTGGACAGGGCATACCCGGAGGGCGGGGAGCAAGGTTGACCGTGCCGTTTGACGTCTCAGAGAAAATTGCCTACGTCTTACTGTGGTTCGCTGTCATTGTCGTCCCTCGCGCGCTGCAGAGGTTTGCCATTCCCGGAGCTGTCACGGCGCTCGTGCTGGGCGTCGTCGCCGGGCCGGCGACAGGTCTACTGGTCCAGGACAATACGGTCGACCTGCTTTCCACCGTCGGTATCGTTGCGTTGT
>CAXRHS010000340.1:0-2904 GCA_964230235.1 Myxococcota bacterium | reverse complement strand
CACTTCGCCCATCCCGCCGCTGGCCAGGTGGCGGACCAGTCGATAGCGGCCGAGCGTGGTGGGACCGACGCTGCGCGGTCCGGAGGGCGGGCGGGCCACGGTGTCAGCTCACGACAGGCGCGCGGTCAGCCAGCCGACCAGATCGCTCAGCACGCGGTCGCGATCCGGCGCCGGCTCGTTGTAAATCTCGTGGTAGAACCCCGCATAGACGAGGGATTGCACGGAACTGCCACCGATGCGCGCCACGAACTGCTGGGTGGTGGCGGCATCGATGATGAGGTCCCCGTCGCCAATCTGGACCAGCAGCGGCACATCGCGCAGGCCTTCTGCGCCGGCCATCAGGCGCTTTTGCGCAGCGAGGTATTCGGTGTACCAACGGGCGGTCGCGTTCTGGCTGTTGAGCGGATCCTCTGCGTACTGCCGCACTTCGTCCGGGTCGCGGCTGACGTGTTCGGCCGGAAGACCGCTCGGCAGCGACAGCCCAGGGATGACGCTCGACATGACCTGCGCCAGGGTCTCCTTCCAGGCTGGAACGACGACGCGGTTGAACAGCGCCGGGTTTGAGACCACCCATCCGGCCACGCCGGCGCGGTCGCGCAGCGCGTACGAAAGCACGACAAGGCCGCCCATCGAGTGGCCGATGACGAAAAGCGGCTGCGGCAGCTTGGTCCGGGCCAGCGTCAGCAACAGCGCCAGGTCATCGAGGTACTCGTCAAAGCGCGCCACGAACACGCGCCGCCCGCCACTTTGACCGTGACCGCGCTGGTCATAGGTCAAAACCGCCGCACCGACTGGCAGCAGCGCGTCGACCAGGTGGCCGTAGCGGTTGCCATGCTCCGCGAAGCCGTGCACCACGACCACCCCAAAGCGCGGCGCCTCCGGTCGATGCACACGGTACTGGATCTGCACGCCGTCGCTGGCGTTGAAGTGGCCGGATTCGGCGGCCGGGTAGCGGGTCGCGGTAGTCATGGGTTCCTTGAGCGGGCGCCCGGCAAAGGGCTGCTGCGGGTGGCATGCCAATCGCCGGTCGGTCCGCACACGCGGCGTGCGGGCAAATGGGCCGAGTTGGCACCGTGGAAAAGTGGATTTTTCACGTGCACTCAGGGCGCGGTCGGGGTCGGCGCGGCGGCCGGGTCGGCCACCTTGTCCGCGGTCCAGTTGCCTTTGAACTTGTCGAGTCCGGCTCGCTGAGCCTGCCACGTGCCCACGAATTGATCGCCTTTGCGGTCGCCTTGCAGACGCACCCAGTCGCCGTTGAAGTCGCCAAATAGGGTAATGCGGTCACCCGAGAGTTGGCCCTCGACAGCGATCGCCTGGGTCTCAGCGGCGCCATCGGCATACTTGACCGTCGCGCCCTGCCACTGCACGGCACCCTTGAGCCGGCCCGTCTCGGCCTGCAAATTGAGCGCCGCCAGCCGGTCACCGGTCAGGTTGCCGTTCCATTCTCCGGTGCTGCGCCGCGCCTCTTGCGCCACCCGCGGGTCGGGGCACTTTTGCGCTTTAGCGGCATGAACCTGCGCCTGCACCTGCGGATAGCGCCCGAACACCATGCCCAGGCGGGTCATCTCGCCCGCCGACATGCGGTTGCGGGTGAACACCTCTGCGGCAGCGTTCGCGTGCGAGACCGCGTCCAGCTTGCCGTCCGAACCCACAAACTGTCGCTGCAGACACGCGACCTCGACAAACGTCGCCGCGTAGCGCTCGACCAGGTCTTTGGAAACCAGCCCCAACTCCTTGGCGTACAGGCAATCCTTGACCTGGGCGGCAACTTTTTCGTGCGTCGCCGTATGCGGCTCTGCCAACGTGACGGCCTTGTGGTAGCGGTTGCGCCAGTCAAGTTGTTCGGGGGTATCGGGCGCCAGCTTGGGCTTGCTGGCCGCTTTGGCCGGCGGGTCGAACACGGCGTCCAGGTTCTGGCTGAATGGCTTGCCCATCAGGAAATCGACCGCCAGCGTCTCGGCAACGATCGGGTCCTCGTGGTAGCGCAATGCGCACTGCTCCCACACCCGGGCTTGCAAGTAGGCGCCGTAGTTCAAGCCGAGGTCGGGCGGCGGGGCTTCGACCGGACTTGGCGCTGGCGCAAGCGCGACTGCGGGCGCGGCGGCAGGCGGCAGCGGCGACCCGGCGCCCACATCCGCCGCGGCTGCCTTGGGCGGGTCAGCCTTGCGGCAGCCAAGAGGCAGGGCGATGATTGGCAACGCCAGCCAAGCCAGGGCGGCTAGCAGACGGTCGTGGCGGTTCGAACGGGCAATGGACATGCGAGAACCCTAGCGCTTGCGCCGCGCGGCGGCGGGGGCGGAAGCGGGAAGACCGCGCACGGGCAGCGGTGGCAGTCTAACACGGGGTCGCGAGCAAGCGAAGGGCAGCGCAGGGCCGACCGGGTTGGCGCGCGCCGCCGCGCTGCTGCAGTCGCAGGCCTGGTCGGGTGCCTGTTGGCGTGCGCCGACCAGGGCCCGCTGCTGCCGCCGTTCGGCCAGTGGGACGTGCAAGTTGGCGCGCCGTTTCACCACCGGTTGCAAGTGGTCGGTGGGGCGCCGGGGGCATGGCGGTGGCGGGCCGTGCGCGGACCGGTCGGCCTGCAAGTTGCGGGCACATCGACCACGGCCGATGTGTGGTGGTCTGCGACGGCGTTCGATCTGGCGCCAATCAAACCTGGCGCGGCACGCGCGCCCGGGATCAAGCAGGAAGTCGAAATCGAGGCCACCGACAGCCAAGGGGCGTTCGCCGTCTCACGTGGTTCGCTGCGCGCCGTGCCAACGCCCTGGCCGTGACCCGCCTGTGACGGGCCGCTTACAGTGTTTTGCTGTATTCTCATGGTCTTGGTGTTTGCGGCATTGGCGGCATTTTTGGACGCCTTGCGGCGCACGGTGTTACACTGCCACCCCCCGTGCCGCGGCCGTGCTC
>CAXRHS010000339.1:0-2538 GCA_964230235.1 Myxococcota bacterium | reverse complement strand
CCATCGCCCATGCGGCCCTGGTGGAGCCCAGGTTGCGCGGGCATTTCTGGTTCGTGCCGGGCGAAGGGCCGGCCGCGGGGTTGGTCCAGCTGGAGGCGTGGCAAGTGACGCCTGCCGAGGCACGCAGCCGGTTGCTGCCGTTTGTGTGGGCGCGCGACGCAGGCGGGGTGGTCGGCCGCGCCGTGGTCAGCCGCGAGCTGGCACAGGCTGCGGACAGCCAGGCGCGCTGGTGGCGCTGCCTGCGCGAACTGGCCGGATTGGACAACCCGTTTGCTGTGCGCGCCGTTGCCGACGCGACTGCGCGGATCGAGGCGGCGGCCGCGGCCGAACTCGCCGCGCTTGCAGAAAAGCACCTTCAGGAGGTGCAAGCTGCGCGGTCTGAAGGTCAGGCAGCGGCCCTGGATGATCTGGCGCGTGCCCTTCTCAACCTGGACTTGAGTGCGGCGGTGGCCCCTTCGCCAGCGCCGCGCCAGGCTGCTGCGCCCTCGGAACCGACGCCGAGCGTTGCCGCGCCGGCAGCCAGCGGGCCCGCGCCAGCCCCAACTGCCGCCGTCGAGCCAACAGCCGAGGCCGGCGACGAGGCGTTCGTGGACACGGCGCTGTGCACTTCGTGCAACGACTGCACCAACCTCAACCCCCTGCTCTTCGTGTACGACGCCAACAAGCAAGCCCACATCGGCGACCTGAGCAAAGGTACGTACCTGCAGTTGGTCACTGCGGCCGAAAAGTGCCCGGCGCGCTGCATCCACCCAGGCGCGCCGCGTCCCGGCGACGCCACCGCCACCGCCGACGTGGTCGCGCGGGCGGCAAAGTTCAACTGACATGGGCGATTTTGCCGGCGCCGTCGCGATTCTGGCAGGCCTGTGCCTGTTCTTTGGGGTCGTGCTCGCGGTTGCCAACAAGAAGCTCAAGGTCTGGGAAGACCCGCGCATCGACGATGTCGCCAGCAAGCTACCTGGTGCCAACTGCGGCGCTTGCGGGCAACCTGGCTGCCGCGCTTTTGCCGAGCAGGTGGTGGCAGGCCAGATCGCTCCGGGCAAATGCACCGTCAGTTCCGCTGGCATCATTGCCGACATTGCCGGTTTGCTAGGGGTCGAGGCCGGCGGTGAGGAAAAGCGGGTCGCGCGGCTGGCCTGTGCCGGTGGCAAATCGGCCGTCCGCGACATCGCCGACTACCGCGGCCTCGGCTCGTGCGCCGCAGCGTCGGTGGTGGCGGCAGGCGGGCGCGCCTGTCCTTGGGGTTGCCTGGGCCTGGGCGACTGCGCGCGGTCGTGCGACTTTGGCGCAATCGTCCTGAACGCCGAAGGCCTGCCGGTGGTGGACGTCGCCAAATGCGTCGCTTGCAACGATTGCGTGGTCGCCTGCCCACTTGGCCTTTTCAGCCTCAAGCCGATGAGCACCCAAATCCTGGTGCAGTGTTCGGCACCGCTGACCGGCGCAATGGCGCGCGCCATGTGCGCGGTCGCCTGCGACGCCTGCGGTCGCTGTGCGCTGGATGCCCCCGCTGGCGCAATCGACATGGTCGGTGGCCTGCCCGTGGTACGCGCGGCTGGGTTTGCCGACGTCAAGGCCACGCTGCGCTGTCCGACCGGCGCGATCCAGTGGGTCGCGGCGGGCCAGTTCGCGCTGCCCAAACGGGTGCCGTTGGGCGCCCTGTCGTTGGGGAGGCTGCATGCCCGGGTTGGCTGAATCGATCGCCTTGCGTTTGCGCAGCTGGCTGGGCGCGGACGGTGCGCCCGTTGTGGCCACCGCGGCGGCCAGGTCCCAGCAGTCGTCGGCAGCGCATGCGCTGACCACGGTCGACGCCGCGGCAGGTGCAGTGCGCATCGCCGCGAGCAGCGGTGGGGTTGCGCGCGCAATCGGTCGTGCCGCGACCGGCGAACGGGTGACGCTTGCGCTCCAAGCGGATGAAATTGCCGAGGCGGCGAGACCACTTTGCCAGGCAGCGCGCTGCCATGTTGGCCTGGTGGCCGGTTGGCGCGACAACGGGGGCGACTGCGAAGCTGTCTCGCGCGACGTTGCCGCGGAACTGGCGGCCAATGGCCTTGCGGTCGTGCGCGCCGATGCCGTCCAGCAAGCCTATGACGCGGCTGCGTTGGCGCGCTGGCTAGCCGAGGCGACCCTGGCACCGGTGCTGGTGGTGCTGCGCGGTGATGCGGCAAGCGACGTCGCCCAGCCGTGGCAAGCCGTGGAACCAGCCGCGCTCGCCAACTGGCTCGGCCGCCCCACCGAAGAGATCGACGCCGCCACGCCGCCCCAGGCGTGGGTGTTTGGTCGCCAGCGCGCGCGTTTGGTCGCCCGCTGGGACAGCGGGCACGCGGTGGCCGTCGGTCAGACCATGCCGTCTGTCGACCGTCGCGCGGCGGTCGAGTCTGGACAATTGTGGTTTGCGCAAGCCTGGCCGACGCTGGCTGCGACTGCCGTTGGCAGTTGGCGAGTGCTGACCGGCCGGGAAAGCGCCGCGCTCGTCTCGGCAGCACCGCCCACCGCAAACCGCAAGGCCCGTCCGATGGCGGGTCACTCGGCCTATCCGCAGCG
>CAXRHS010000338.1:0-8739 GCA_964230235.1 Myxococcota bacterium | reverse complement strand
TGACGTCGTGGTAGACCACGCCGCCCACCGGCCGCACGCGGTCGACGATCCACTTGGGGTTGCCGAGCGAACTGACGAAGTAGCGCACGCCTTCTTCGAGCGCGATGTCGAGCCACTTGCTCATGCGGTCCAGGTAGACCTTGCTGCTCTGCTCGGTCAGCACGTTCATGCCGACCGGCTTGCCGCGCGCGGCGATGTTGATTTTCTTCAGGGTCTCGCGGAAGTCGCCCTTGTGCGCGTACACCAGGCTCAGTGGCTGCACGATGCCAATGCCGCCGGCTTCGCTCGCCGCCGCCACCAGCTCCCAGTTGCTGCATGGGTACATGGCGCCGCAGATGATCGGCACCTCGATGCGGGCGTGGCGGGTGAGCGCGGTGTCGAAAGCGGGCGTGGTCACGGCGAACTCCAAGCGCAAAAGGCAGCCAAAGGTAGGCGGGTGACCTGATCGGGTCAACCACTGCGCGGCGGGGCGGTTGCCGCGCCGCCTACGGCAAGAACCGCGCCCGTTCGGCCGGCGTCGGCAGGCGGCAGGTCTCCTTTTTGCCAAACCAGCGGTAGCGGTTGCGGCCGATCCAGTCGTAGACGAGGTCGCGGAGCGGTCGCGGAATGGCCTTGAACACCAGCGCCACTTTCCACGGCCAGCCGAGCAATCCTGCGATGGCCAGCGCAGCATCGCTGCGTTGCAAAACCCGACCGTTGTGTACCAAGACCACGCTCTGCCAGCCGTCTGCCGGTTCAGGCCCGACCACGCCGGCCGCAAACTGGCCCTGCAAGGGCGAGAACAGCAGCTGCTGCCTGCGGTCGTGCACCAGGATCCAGTCGACCGCCGCGTTGCAAAGACCGCACACGCCGTCGAAAAGCACGACGGGACGTCCGTCGGGGCTGGTCACAGGGGCTTGAGCGACCACGACGCCTTGACCGTGCACACCACGTCGCCCGCCTTGTCGCGAATCACCGCTTGCACGACGGTGGTGCTCGGCTGATCCACGGCCGGGATGTCGACATCGCAGGTCGCGGTCAGCGTGCCGCGCGCCTTCTTGTGGTACTGGACCTGTAGCCCCGTGACGATGCCTTTGGCCTTGCCCTCGACCGCGTGGAACATCGCCAGACCCGAAGAGAATTCGCCGAGGTTGGCCAGCGCCAGCGCGTGCACGCAGTCCAGGTGGTTGCGCACGGCGCGGCGGTCGCGCATGACCACCACGCTATGGCCGTCGCGCAGTTCTTGCACCACGGCGCCGATGGTGCCGGTGTAAGGGATGCGCAGCTTGACCAGTTGCGCGAAAGCCTGCTTGCCGAACGGCAGCGGCGCCAGCTTGGCCCAGGCCTGCGCCAGCGTCAGGCCTTGCAGTTGTTGCAGTTGCGCGTCCAGCGCGCCTTTGGCCAGGCCAGAGAGGGACGACAGGTTGGCGATTGACTTCATGGTGGCTCCCTGCGCCCGCGGCGCGCGGGTAGGGTAGCGGGGTTGACGCGCGGTTTCAACGCGGTGCGTCAATTCGCGGTGGAGCGCAGATTTGTGACCCACCGAGCAAGCAAGACCAGCAATCGTCGACGACCTCGGGCCCTCGCGATCCTGTTTAGGGCCCGTAAAAAATCTACTCGATTTTCTACGTTGGCCCACTGCTTGCTTGGTGGGTCGCAAGCTCGCGACTTTGCAAGTCGACTCGCCGCTCCGCTCCGCGCACATGTCGATTGACTTGTTCTTTTACAGGCCCTTAGGCTTGCAGCGGTGCTCGGCGTGTAGCACAAGGACGGCAGCGCAGCCGGCGCAACCGCAAGCCTACCCCAGCCCTAGCGCCCGCCGCGCCTCGGCCTCGCTCATCCCGCCAGCCACCAAACGCTGTACGCCGAGTTCAAGGCCCTCGGCCCGCCCCTCTGCCCGCCCTTTGGCCTGCCCGTCGGCAAAGCCCTTGGCAATCGACCCGCGTTGCAAACGGATGAAATCGAACTGCCGGTGTTGCACATCGAGCTCTTCGCGCGACAGCGCCGACTCCAGCGCCATGTCAAAGGCGGCTTGCAACGCCGGATCGCCCCGCAGCGCCTCGGGCACCATCTGCAAACTGCCGGCATGCTTGACAAAATACAGCCAGCGGTCGGCATCGGTCTGCAACTGCGCTTCGGATTTGTTGAACTTGGGCAACTCGACAAGCACCAGTTCAAGGTCGTCGCTGTACTGGGTCAGGCGCTCGGTTTCCAGCAGCTTGAAGCGGCTCACATGCGCTTCAGCCTCTGGAAACAGGACGAAATCGGTCAGCGTCAGCGCCACCACCGGCCGCAATAGCGTATAGTCGTCGCCCTTCTGCAGCTGCTGCGAGTATTCCTTGGCGGCATTGTGCAGCACGCGGCCTTCAAAGCCGTGCAAGTTGAGCACTTGCATCTCGATGATCACGCGCTTGCCGTTGCGCAGGACGGCCTTGACGTCGACGTAGGTATCCTTCATGCCCACGATTTGCGGCACGTGGTAGGGGTCGACGATGTCCAGGTCGGCAATGGCGTGCTCGCCCTAGTACTCCAACACGCCGTTGAGGAACGAAATGAGCGCCGGCTTGGAGTTGGCGCTGCCGAATACCCGTTTGAAGGCGTAGTCGGTGGTCACGTCAACAAAGCGCATCGGTTGGCGCGGCCCGTCGCAGCGGGCACACGGCGCATGCTACGGGCGTGAGCGCGGACGGGTCAAATGCGGAGGGTGGCGGATGCAGTGCGCTGTACGCCCAAGCCCTGCGCCGCCGACCTCGGTGACCTTGGCCTGTCGGTCAACGTCCTGCGCCAGTGCATCAACGCCCACGCAACCTACGATACACTGCCGCAGGAAGTCCGTGAAAAGCTCCTGTTCACCCAGGTCGTCGCGCTCGCCCGCCTTGACGATGCGACCCAGCGTGCGCGTCTGGCCATGGACGCGACCTTGAACAACGGGAACGTCGACCAGCTCCAGGACGCGATCACCAAGGCCAATGCTGGCCGCTACTGCGACACGGAACCGATTGTGGCGGGCACGCAGCCTCCGCCGGAGCCCGCCGCTGTGCCGTTGCAGGGCCGCAAGCCCGGCCGGGTGCTCGTGCAGTTCGAGCGGACTGTCAAGGACTTGCAAGCACTTCGTGCAGACTGGCAGGCCGCCGACATGCGCAACTTTACCGTCGCACACCGGCAGCGCGCCCAGGATGTCCTAGCCGACCTCAAGGCCCAGGTGGCCGAGGTTGAGAAGCTGTTGGCCTTTGCGCCGAAGTGAGGTCGCGATCAGCGGCCGGGCCGCCCCTGCCAGCCACAGCCACTTCCGTCGCGCGACCGTTTGACGATGCCGGCTGCATACCTTTACTATGCAGATCCTGCCCGACGGGTTCGGGCTTTGGCATTTGCCGTGATCGCATCCGTCGTCGACCTTCGCTACCACATGGCCGATGTGCTTGCCGCGCTGGACCGCCGCGAACAGGTCACGCTGACCAGTCACGGCAAGGTGCGCGGCACCATCATTCCCGCTGGACCGACCAGCTCTACGCAAGTGGTCGACCATCCGTTTTTCGGCTGCTTGCGCGACGACGAACGTGAAGTCGACGAGGTGATGGAAGACCTGCGCGGTGGCCGATTCCATGCTCTTTGACACCGACGTGCTCATCTGGGCCCAGCGCGGCAGCCGGCCGGCCGCGAACCTCATCCAGCAGGCCGAACAACGCTTGATTTCGGTCCAGACTGCGATGGAACTGTTTCAGGGGGCGCGCGACAAGAATCACTTGCGCCTGGCGCGCCGCTTTTTGGCCGATTTCGGGTTTGTGGCCCTGCCGCTGACCGCAGACATCGGCCACCGCGCGCTGGTCTATGTGGAAGCCTATGCGCTGTCCCACGCGATGCGGGCGGGCGACGCGCTCATTGCCGCAACAGCCGTAGAGCACGGCCTCGTGCTGGCCACTGCGAATGTCAAGCACTTTGTCGCGGTCGAGGGGTTGGTGCTTCACCATCTGGCTCCGTAAAGGCGCACAAAGAAGAGCCGGCCGCGTACGAGCTCAACGGCACGCCGCGGTAATCGGCAAGCCACGCTGCGCTGCACGCAAACGAAAAGACCTGCACACCGCGAGCAGCATCGGCATGCAGTGCGCCGACAAGGCGCTGCCCTGCAGGCGCATCCCAGTCCAAAACGACCTCGACGCTGTCCGCCACCTCGTTTCAACGCCCTTGGCCCGTCTGCTATCCTGCCGTGCGCGGCACTACGCCTGCCTCCACCACCGCATTGCCCAAGAAACGCGCCACCTACCAGTCGGTCCTCGACGCGCCACCGCACAAGGTCGCCGAGATCATCGACGGTACGCTGTCGCTGCAACCGCCGCCCGCCGGCCCCCATGCCGAAGTCACCTCGCACCTGGGCATGGAGATCGGCCCAAAATTCCGCCGGGTCGCTGGCGGCGGCCCGCGCAGGCCCGGTGGCTGGCGCATCTTGTTTGAACCCGAACTGCACTTTCCCGACGACGACGGCGGCAGCCACGTGTTGGTGCCCGATCTCGCCGGCTGGCGGCTGGAGCGCTTGCCGCAGTTGCCCGAAACGGCGTGGTTCGCCGTCGTGCCCGACTGGGTGTGCGAAGTGGTCTCGCCGGGCACCGCGCGCCACGACCGCATGCGCAAAGTTCCGGTGTATCGGCAGCACGGCGTGCCGGTGGTGTGGCTGGTCGACCCGCTGGCGCAGACCGTCGAAGTCTTTGTGCTGCGCGACGGCCAATACGGCCTGCAGTTGACGGCCGGCGGCATGGAACGCAAGGTGCGCTTGCCGCCGTTCGAGGCGGTGACCTTTGACCTGCGGCGGTTTTGGCCGGTCGGGTAGCGGAGCTCCCGCGCGGTGGGCCGTGTCCAGGCACCTGCGCAGCGGGCGCTGCTGGCCCGCCTACGCGCCTTCTGCCGCAAACCCCAGCCGCTGCGCATCCCAGTGGTACATCTGTAGCCCCGCCACCTGGCCGCCCACGACACTGGCCACCAGATACGCAACCCCCGGGTACAGCGGTTGGTCATTGGGCGCCGCGCACCGCACGTCCTCGGCCGAAAAATACGCACCGGCATCGCAGTGCGAGTGCCAGATGCCCACCAGCGTTTGCCCAGCGTCGGCGGCCTTGGCAATCAGCCGCTCGTTGAGCTTGTAGGCCGTCCGCGCCGTTCGCGGGTACGCCGCCGGGTCGAGCGCGTGGTAGCGGTCTTGCAAATTGGGCGCCGCGGTCGCAATCAACGCGCCTGCCGTGTCGCGCAACAGCAGCCCACAGGCCTCTAGCGGATAGCGCGCTTCGCACTCGGCCTGCACCACGGCCAACTGCTCCGGCAGCCCGCGCAACTCGGCCAGCAAGCCCGGACCCGTGCAGCGAACGCCCGAACCAACCCCATCGGCGGCCCGCGGCACTTTGGTTACCGACGGCGCCGACGGATCGCGCCAGTCCACCGTCACCAGCGCCGGCAACGCCTCCAGCTGCAGCGCGTCTTGCACCACCAGGTCGGCCGCGAGCGCGCCAAGCACGATGGCGTCGCCCGGTTCCGCAGCCGCGCCAAGCTCCAGCCGCAACGTCACCACCCGGGCCGGACCGGTCGCGCCTGATTGCCAGCCGTCGCCGGCGTCGGTCAGCGCGATATCGACGCTGGCGCCATACGGTCGGCCTGCAAACCAGAACTGCGCGACCGGCGGGCCAGCCAGGCTTGGGTTGTCCAGCAATTCCAGAGCGCTGTCTTGATCCCGCAGCGCTGCGGCCCAGGTTGAAGGCGCCACCGCGCGCCCCAAACCAGCACCGACCAAGTAGCGCGCTGCGACCTCGGCGGCAGCCTGGGCGACCGGCGACGCGTCTGCGCCGAACACGGCAGCCAGACGGTGCAATTGTTGCTGGCCCGCAAAGTCCGCGCCGGTTACCAGCAGTTGCCGGCCATAGCGCTCGACCAGCTGCGCCGGATCGCGCAGCAGGCTCATCAGGCCGCGCCGCCGGCAATGGCCGGGATGATCGAGATTTCGTCCTTGGCGCCCA
The DNA here is from genome assembly GCA_964230235.1 of Myxococcota bacterium. Taxonomy (GTDB): domain Bacteria; phylum Myxococcota_A; class UBA9042; order UBA9042; family UBA9042; genus SXRM01. The sequence goes on along the minus strand of CAXRHS010000338.1, from coordinate 2,764 downwards.
CCGCGGTCTGCAAGCCGTCCAAGAAACGCACGTCTTCGTCGCCGGCGTACACGTTGATAAAGCGGCGGATCTTGCCTTCGTCGTCGACAATTTTGGCAAGCAGACCCGGGTGAATGGCGTTGGCCGCCGTCAGCACTTCGCCGACGGTGGCGCCGGCGACCTCGACTTCGGCCTTTTCGGCGGTGAACTTGCGCAGCGGCGTCGGAATCTTGAGTGTCGGCATGGACCTTTGGGCTCCAGGGCAAAAAGTAGGGGTCAGCCGGCCGCTTGGCCGCCGACGGGGCGCACAGGATAAGCGGCGCCCCGGCAAACGCAATCGTCCGCCGCTGCGACTGGCGTGTGCAACGTTCCGCGCGGCGTCCAGCGGACCAAGGCCCCGGCGGCCGGGTCGGCAACGCCGGTCAACGCCCGCCACAGCGACCGCGCGGCGAGGCTACCGACGATGCCGACCACCGGGCCGATGACGCCGGCAATGCTGCAGGTCGCCAAGGCCTCGGGACTGGGCGGTTGTTCGAAAAGGCAGCGGTAGCAAGGGCCTGCTGGCCGGACGGTGAACCACTGGCCGCGCCGGCCGATAGCGGCGGCAATGGTCGCGGTGCGGTTGGGGGCGGCGATGGCCCAGTCGTTGACCGCAAACTTGCACTGGGCGTCATCGCTGCACTCGACCGCGGCCGCGCAGCTGGCCAATGCCGCTTCGGTGTTGTCGGAATCGACGCGCGTGCCGCGCACCTGCACCGCGAGACCGGCGAACCGCGCCTGTAGCGCGGCTGCCAACCGCTCGGCCTTTGGGGCGCCGACATCGCCTTGCGTGTAGAGCACCTGGCGATGCAGGTTGCCCAACTCGACCCGGTCGGCGTCCACCAGCACCAGCCGCCGCGCGCCCGCCGCTGCCAGCGTCCATGCCGCGGGGACACCGAGTCCGCCGCAGCCGACGATGGCGATCGTGTGGGCAAGGGCAGGGCGGTCGGCGGGCAGGCGATCCTCGGCCGGCCGGTGCACGGCCGCAGGGCCAATCGTGCCGCCGATGACCAGACTTTGGCAACGCCCGTCAAGTGGTTGATGTCGAAAACCTTTGCCGTTCACCTTGCCTCACCACGCCCGCTGTGCGACCTTTAGCGGTCGCGCCGCGTCCTAGCGGTTGCCGGCGCGCGACAGGCCCTTTCGACCGTGACCTCCACTAGCACCAAAGACCCACGCTTTTGCCCCGCTTGCGGCCGCGATGCCTCGGGCGACACCTGCGCTTGGGACGGCACACCGACGGTCGTGCGCGCGATTGTCGGCCAAGAAGGCCTCAAATTCGCGCCCGCGTCCGTCGTCGCCGGTCGCTACCGCATCGAAGTCCTGCTCGGTCGCGGCGGTTTTGGCGCGGTGTACTCCGCCCGCCACGTCTCTACCGGCCAGCAGGTCGCGCTGAAATTTCTGGCCTTGGACGGCGAGGACCAGGGCGACGCCGCCATCCGGCGCTTCTTCCAAGAGGCCAAGATCACGGCGCAGCTGCGGCACCCCAATACCGTGCGGCTCTACGACTTCGGGCAAGCCGAAAACGGCGCCCTGTTCATGGCCATGGAGATGCTGGTCGGTCCATCGCTCGAGCGCGTGCTGCGCGAAGCCGAGCTTTTCGGCAAGGTGCTCGGCGAGCAAAAGGCCTGCGAAATCGGCATCTCGGCCCTGCGCAGCCTGGCTGAGGCGCATGCCAGCGATCTGGTCCACCGCGATCTCAAGCCCGCCAACATGGTGTTGGCCGAGGTGCCGGGCGAAGACCGCGTGGTCAAGTTGCTCGATTTCGGCATCGCCCGCATCCGCGGCAGTTCGCTGACCGGATCCGGCACCGCGCTTGGCACGCCGGCCTACATGAGCCCGGAACAGTGTGTCGGCCAGGACGTCGACGGCCGCAGCGACCTGTACTCGCTCGCGGTCGTGCTTTTCCGATGCGCTACCGGCCAGTTGCCGTACGATGGCAATGATCCCTTGCAGTTGATGTACCGCCACCGCTACGAGGCCGCGCCGGATCCGCGCGAGGTGGCGCCCGGCGAAGTGTCAGACGCGCTGGCCGAGGTGCTGGCCAAGGCTTTGGCCAAAGCGCCCGAGGACCGCTTTGCCGATGCGCGGTCGATGCGGATGGCCCTGGAAAAGGTCGCGGCCGCGCGCCATCCGGGTACGGACGCTGTCATCGACTTGGACAACGAACTGCTGCACGCCTGGGCCAGCCAGGGCGGCGCGCCCGACGTGCAAGCGGGTACTCCGCCGCCATTGCCGATGCCGGGCGAGGTCGTCGCCGCCAAAGCCGCTTCGCAGCCGCGTGCCGCGGTTCGGCCGCCGTCGGCGCCGGCGTTCACGACGCCGCTCACCGGCAAAGCCACGCCGCCGCCGCCCGCTCCAGAAGCGGCCAGGCCAGCCACCCAACCCTATGGCGCGGAAGGAAAAGCCGCCGCCGCGCCCCGCCCGTCCAGTGCGCCCGCCGCGGTGCCGAACCATGTCGGCGCGCACCGCTCTGGCAGCGCGCCCGCGCCGGTGCCAACCCCCGTTGCGTCGCCTTCCAGTCGACCGACCTCGGCACCCATCGTGCTCGAGTTGCCCGACCCGCGCCACCGGCCGACCGACGAACTGCCAGAACCCCCGCCGACCCGGTCGCTGACGATCGTGGCGGTGTCGGCGACGGCGGTGGCAGCGGCGGCGGTGGCGTGGATCGCCCTGTCGGGCGCGAACAAGGCGGAACCGGCGGACAAGGTTGAAGCGGCTGTGCAAGCAAAGCCACAGGGGCAGG
>CAXRHS010000337.1:0-2478 GCA_964230235.1 Myxococcota bacterium | reverse complement strand
GGTCGTTTCATGCCCCGGCCTGGGTGGTGCTGGGCGGCGGGTTCGGGGCGGCGTTCGTCGGGTCGAGCAACCTGTCGGCGGCGGCGCTGGGTGATGGCGGTGAGTGGAACTTGCGCATCGCCCGGGAGCGCGATCCGGCGGGCTTCTTGCGGGTGGTGCAGGCGTTTGAGGATTGGTGGGAGCGGGCGGTGCCGCTCAGCCGCGCGTGGATTGACGCCTACCGCGAGCGGGCGCCCGAACGGCTGCTGCCCGAGCGCGTGACCGACGACCGCCGCGAGGAAGTGGTGGCGCCGCCTGAGCCGCACGACATCCAGCGGGAGGCGTTGGCGGCGTTGGACGGGTCGCGCGCCGACGGCCGGCAGCGCGCGCTGGGGGTGATGGCGCCGGGCCTCGGCAAGACCTGGCTGGCCGGCTTCGACCTGCGGGGGCTCGCAAGCGACTTGGGCCGCGCACCGCGGCTGTTGTGGCTGGCGCACCGCGACGAGCTCTTGCGGCAGGCCCAGCGCACGCTGGAGCGGCTGTTTCCCGCGGCGAGCAAGGGCTTCTTTGGCGGTAACCACGCCGACCTCGACGCGCAACTGGTGTTCGCTTCGGTGCAGAAGCTGAGCCGGCCCGAGCACCTTGCACGCTTGAGTGAACAGCGCTTTGACTACGCGGTGGTCGACGAAGCCCACCACGCGGCGGCCAAAAGCTACCGCGCGGTGCTGGGGGCGCTTCGTGCCGAATTCGTGCTGGGCCTGACCGCCACCCCAGACCGCACCGACCAGGCCGACATCCAGGCCCTGCTCGACGACCACCTGGCGTTCGACGCCGGGTTGCATCGCGGCATCGAGGCGGGCCTCTTGGCCCCCTTTGCCTACTACGGGCTGAAGGACTCGGCCGACTACCAGAACATCCCGTGGCGCAATGGCAAGTTCGAGCCCGAGGCGCTGGCCGTCGCCGTCCAGACCCAAGCGCGCATGGAAAGGTGTTGGCAGGGCTGGCAGGACCACCCTGGACGGCAGACGCTGGTGTTCTGTTGCACGATCGCCCACGCCGAATTCGTGCGCCAGTGGCTCGCGCAAAAGGGCGTGCGGGCGGTGGCGGTGCACTCGGCCGAGGGCAGCGCCGATGTGGGCGAGGCCTTGCGGCAGCTCGGCCAGGGCGAACTGGACGCCGTGTGCGCAGTGGACCTGTTGAGCGAAGGCATCGACGTGCCCAGCGTGGACCGGGTGGTGATGCTGCGGCCGAGCGAGTCGCCGGTGGTGTTCTTGCAGCAGCTGGGCCGCGGCTTGCGGCGAGCGTTCGGCAAGGAGCGGCTGACGGTCATCGATTTTGTGGGCAATCACCGGGTCTTCTTGCAGCGGCTGCGGACGCTATTGGACACCGTGCCGGCCAGCGCGGGGCGGGTTGGGCTGGCTGAGTGGCTGCAGAGCGCCGCCAAGCGGGCCGAGACTGCGCTGCCGCCCGGCTGTCTGGTGGACTTGGAGCTCGCCGCCATCGACCTGTTGGCCGAGATGCTGCCGCGCGCCGACCGCAACGAGGCCGTGCGCGCTTTCCGCGAGTTGGTCGAGGTTCGCGGCGAGCGCCCGACCGCTGGCGAGCTGTACCGTCAGGGCCTGAACCCGCGCGTTAAGGGCTACGCCAGCTGGTTCGCCTTTGTCGCCGCCGAGGGGCACCTCAAGCCGGCAGAGCTGCAAGTCCTGGCGCACGCCGGGTCGTTCCTGGCCGACCTCGACGTCACCAAGATGACCAAGTCGTATAAGCTCGTGACGCTGCAGACCCTGGCCGAAGCCGATGCGCTACTGACCGGCATGGAGGTGGCCGAGCTGTGCCGGCGCGCCCACGCCGTGCTGCTGCGCTCGCCCGAGCTGGCCAAGGACCTGGACAACGCCAGTGACCTCGGCGACCCGCGCCACCCCGACCCGGCCGCGTGGCGGGCGTATTGGCGCAAGAACCCACTGGCGGCGTGGCTGGGCGAGAGCGCCGACAAGCACAAGCGGCCGTGGTTCGTGCTTCGCCAGACGGCCGGGGCAGAGCGGTTTGAGCCCAAGTTCGACGTGCCCGCCGAGCTGGCGCCCACGCTCGCGGCGATGGTGGCCGAGCTGGTCGATTGGCGGCTGGCCGAGTACCGCGCCCGCGCCCGTGCGCCTGTCAGCGGCGAGGCCGGCGCTTTCGAGTGCAAGCTGTTGCGCAACGACCGCCACGCGATCCTCAAGCACCCGGGCGCCAAGTCACCGTGGGCCAATAGGGTGCTGGAGGCGCGCGTGCCCGGCGGCGAGCCGTGGAGGTTCAATTTCGCAGCCGAGTTCTGCAATGTGGCGCATCCGGCGACGTCGACTGGCGCCAGCAACCGGCTGGGCGACCTGCTGGTGCGGCTGTTCGGCGAGCAGGCCGGCCGGCCGGGTACGGATTTTCGGCTGCGGTTCGTGCGGGACGCGGGCGGCTGGCGGGCGGTGGCGGTCGGGCAAGGCGATGCGCAGGTGTTGCCGCTGGTGC
>CAXRHS010000336.1:0-9985 GCA_964230235.1 Myxococcota bacterium | reverse complement strand
TCGTCGCGCCCACGGCGCAGGTCTGCGTCGCCCGCGAGCTGGCCAAAGTGCACGAACAGTACCTTCGGGGTACGGCTGACGCGGTAGCCGCTGGCCTGTGCGCCGAACAGTTGCGCGGCGAAGCGGTGGTGCTGGTCGAGGTCGCTGGGCCCCTTGACGGAAATAGTCGGCAAGCGCCAGATGTTGCGGCGATGGTCACGGCGGCGCGCGCCGCGGGCGAGCCCCGCAAACAGGCCCTGCAGCGCATCGCCGCTCAGACCGGCCGATCGCGCAACGAACTGTATGACCTGTGGCTGGCGGCAGCCCCAGCCGCCGCGGAGGATCCATGAACCGCCTCTTGCCCCTGCTGGTCGCGTGCGCTGGCTGCGCCTCGCCGCTCGTCGGCGCCTGGCGCGGCACCGCCGACCTTGGACCGGTGCGCGCGCAGACCCTGGTGCTGACCGTTGGTGCTGACGGCCTGACTGGCAAGGTGCACCTGGACGATCCAGGCAAGCCCGAAGACTTCGTGCTGTGTCGGTTATCGCGTCAGGGCCGTGTTTTTGAAGCGGAATACGATGCTGCGCGGCCCGGCTGCGACGGCAATCCGGGCTCGCCCACGGAACGCCGCTTGCTCAAAGGCACGGTCGGTGAAGGGGTGGTGTGGGGCGAGGTGTGGCGCGGCGGCGAAAAGCTCGGCTTTTTCCGCGGGTTCGCGGACTGGGTTCAGCCTTGAGCGCGGGTTGACGCCCTGACCGGTGTCAGAACACGTCGATCGACAGAGCGCGGAGCGGAGCGGCGAGTCGACTTGCAAAGTCGCGAACTTGCGACCCACCTGGCAAGCAGCGGGCCAACGTGGAAAATCGAGTAGATTTTTCGCGGGCCCTACGCGATCGCGCCCTGACGCTCGCCAGCAGCGACCAGCTCGGCATACAGGCCGCCCAAATCGACCAGCGTCTGGTGGTCGCCGCACTCGACCACCTCGCCCTGGCGCAGGACCGCGATCTGGTCGGCGCGCCGCACCGTGCTCAGGCGGTGCGCCACCACCAGCGCAGTGCGCCCGGCCAGCACCCGCTCAATCGCGGCCTGCACCTTCTGTTCCGTCAGCGTGTCGATGCTCGCGGTGGCTTCGTCGAGCACCACCACCGCCGGGTTGGCGGCCAGCACGCGCGCGATGCTCAACAGCTGCCGCTCGCCAGCAGATAGCCCGCCGCCGCCCTCGCCCAGCACCGCATCCAGGCCACCCAGCCGGTCGAGCAGGTCGCCCAAGCACGCATCCCGCAAAGCCGTTTCCAAGGTTTGCCGGTCCAGGCCCCGGCCCAGGTCGACGTTGTCGCCGAGCGTTCCCGAAAACAGCACCACGTCTTGCTGCACCACGCCCACCGCGCGCCGCAACGTCTGCAACTGCCACCGCTCGACCGGGGTGCCGTCCAAGCGCACGCTGTCGTCGCCGGCCGCGTACTGGCGCGTCAGCAGCCGCGCCAGCGTGGTCTTGCCCGACCCGGTGGGGCCAACCAGTGCCAGCATGTGACCCGGCGCAACCTGCAAACGCACATCGCGCAAGATCGGTGTCTTGCCGTCGTAGCTGAACTGCACGCCATCGAATTCGAGCCGGCCGGCCACTTTGGCGGGCGCGTGGTCGCCTTGCGGCAGGCGCTCATCGACGTCGAGCAGCCCAAAGACCCGCTCCAACGCCGCCAGCGCGCGCTCAATGGTCGCAACCTTGCCGGAAAGCTCGCGAATCGGCACAAAGACGCGCTGAATGTACTGGATGAACGCGACCAGCAAGCCCACAGACACCGCGCCTTGCAGCGCGGCGCCGCCGCCGTACCAGATGACGAGCGCGATACTGAGCGACGCCACACCGTCCATGACCGCATACAGCGACGCGTCGTACCAGTTCGACAGCTTGTAGGCGCGAAAGTAGCGGTAGTTCAGCGCCATGTATTCTTGCACCGTCGCTTCTCGGCGACCGAGAAGTTGCACGACCTTGGCCCCCGCCAGAGCTTCTTGAAAAGCCCCAGACGCCTCGGCCATCGACCGGCGAATTTCAGTCGAGTGCTTGCGCAGCTGCCGCCGAAAGTAGTTGACGACGATGACGATGATCGGCGCCACCACCAGCGACATCGCCGTCAGCCGCACGTCCAGGATGACCATCGCTGCGAAAATCGCCACGATATCGACAATGTCCCCCACAATCCCCACGATGCCAAATGTCAGCACCTCGCCCAGCGCCTCGACGTCGTTGGTGGTGCGCGACAGCAAGGTGCCGGTCGCCCGCTGGTCGAAGAACTTGCCGCTCTGGCCGAGCACATGCGCAAACACCGCCCGCCGCAGCCGCGTCAGCGACGCGTAGCCCGCATGCTGCAGCGCGTACAACTGCAAGCCGCGAAAGCCGTACTCGGCCATCACCGCGAGCAGGAACACCAAGGCCAGGGTGCCGATCGTCCACGGGCCGCCATAGGTGCTGCCGCGAAGCTCGGCCGCGATCGGGCCGTCGATGGCTTCCTTGATGAGGTAGGGCTGCGCCAGCCCGCCCACGGTCATCACCGGCACCGCCAGCAGGCCCAAGGCGAGCCACCGGCGCTCGGGCGCCACAAACGGCCAGTAGCGCCGCACCAGGCGCAAGTCCTCCCTGCGACTGCGCTTGGGCAGGGCGCCGTCGCCTGAATCTGGATCGGCCATCGGGGCGAGCGGCTACTTGGGGGCCGGGGCGGGTTCGGGCGAGTTGTCGACCCACAATATGTCGGCGGGCTTGAACTTGATGACGTGGAACTCGTCTTTGTCGCTGGTAAAGGAGCCCGTTTCAATCTTCTGGTTGACCACCGCCACCATCAGCTTGCGGTCGGCGGTCCAGAACACGCCGCGCAGGTTGGCCTTGGCCAGTGTCTTGGTTTCCGGGTCGCTTTTGATCGGGATGTCCTTGACTTTGCCCAGCCGCTGCTTGTCGGTCGCCGCAAGCACGAACCGGTCTTTAGCGGCCATCAACCCTAAAAAGCTCAACGACTTGGTATCGTCTTTGGGGTCGAGCGGATAGATCATGTCCTCCAGGCCCGGATCGGTGAACTTGAGCTTCTTGCGCGCTTCGCGCACCGCTTTGGGACCGTCGGCCTTGGTGAACGGAATCGGCTGCGACTTCTTGGCCGGCGCCACCTGCGGTTCAATGTCGTAGACGCGCAGCACCGGGCCGGCGGCATTTTCGTCGTCGATCTCCACAAGCATCTGCCTCTGGTCCGCCGAAAACCCGCGGATCTTGAAGGCGATGCTCACTTCTTGTGCCTGTGCGACGTCTGGCGCTGCCGCCACAAACACCACGCCGGCAACCACGGCCAACGACAGACGGGACAACACGGTGCACCTCAAGCCGGCAATGGCACCGGCATTGCGCCAACGGTTCAGTTGACCTTGCATTCAACGGTCTTGGGCGCCGGCTGGCGGCCAAACGCGACACCGGACATCTTCTGGCGGATGCAGCTGCCCAGTTCGTCGTTGGCTTTGCCATCCGCGATCGCGACCACAGTGCCGACGCCGCCCATTGCCGTGATCGAAATCTTGAGCGCCGAGGGGTTTGCGCCCGCCTTTTCCGCACAACTGGCGATCTGGCCAGCCTTTTCCTTGCACAGCTTGCGCACCTCGCCGTCCTCGATGGCCTGCACGCCCAGCGCGACGCCGCCCACCGCAGTCTCCTTTCTGCCGCCAAACAGCTCGTTGGCCTTGGCCAGCGCCTCCGCCTGTTTGCGCGCCTTCTCGGCCTCCGCTTCCTGCAGTTTCTTGGCTGCCGCTGCCGCTTCGGCTTCGCTCAGGCCGGCGCCCGAGCCATGGCCGGTGTTGGCCGCGACTGCCACGGCCTTCGGCTTTTTCTTCTTGGCGACCATGTTGGCGATCTTGTCGGCGATCTGGCTGACTTCCTTGGGCGCATCAGCCTTTGCCGCCGAAGCAGGCTGGCCAGGCTGCGCGGCAACCGCCGTCTCTTGCGGAGCGCTCGGCACCACTGCCGTGCGGTAGCCCAGGTCGAACGCGGCCAGAATTTCCTTTGAGTCGCGGATCAACTGTCGCTTGGCGTTGCCCTGCATGGTCAGCACGACGCCAAAGCTGACGGCTGTGACCAACATCGCCGCCAGCACCACGCCAATCAGCACCTTTTGGCGCTTGGACCGCTTGTCCAGCCGGAACATGACCGAGAATTCTTGAATCAGGTTCTGGTATTCCTCTTTGGTCGGCTTGTGCTTGTTGGGGTCAGGCAGCGACAGCTCGACGTCGTTCAGGTCGTGGCCGGCCGCGAAAAACGCGTCGCCGTGGGCATCCGCGACGCCTTTGCCTTTGCCACCGCTGGGACCCGATTTGCCGGCGAGCTGGGGAATCGTCGCCACTTTGGCGGGGGCCGCCGGGCCAGGCGCTGGCCGACCGGTCGGCAGGGGCAGGGCGGCCTCCAGGGTCGGTCCGGCGTCGTCGAATTCCTGCTTGGACAGCGGTTTGGCGGGCGGAACCGCCGCGATCGGCTGCGACGGCTGCGGCTTGATGGGCGACGCCGCCTCAGCCCGCGGTTGCCCGACGGCCTGCACGACGTTCAGCCTGCTTAAATTGCGGGCGGCAGCCTGCGCAGCGGCAGGGGCGGCTTGCGCTGGCGCACTGGACTGGGCCTGCGCTCTCGCGGCCGGTGCGGGCACTGGCGCCGCCTGTGGGCGCGCGGCGCTTGCGGGTTGGGCCGGCGCCGCAGGCTGCGGAGGCGCTGCGGCCGCAACCGGCGCAAACCCACCGGACTTGCGGACCGAGCCTGCCGCCATCGCTTTGAGCAACTCCGGCAGATCTTCGATGCGGGTCCAGTTCGCCATGCCTTTGTGCCAGGCCAGGCTGTGGATGGTCAGCTCGCCCGCTGCGAGCTTTGCGGCGATCTGCGCAGCGGAGAGCGGTCCCGCCTTGTCGCGGCCCACGACCACGTACCAGGGCCCGGACTCCGGCTCAAAGGCCCCCGAAATCGGCCGGCTCGCAGCGGGTTGCGCGGCGGGCGCGGGGCCCGAGGCGGCGGCGGGCGCGGCTACCACGATCCCCGAATTGGTGCCGCCTTGCTGCAGCTGACACTCGAGGTCTTCGCCGCCAGCGGTCTTGACCAGCACGACTGCGCGACAATTCGGGCAGGAAATCTGCGCCTTGCCGCTTGGACCGATGCGATCCGGCGGCAAGCGGTAGGTCTTGGTGCATCCGGGGCAAACAAAGCGCACGGCCAAACTCCCGGCGGACGCCAACGCCCGCGATCGGGTTGCGACGCGCCGCAACGCCAGGCGGTCCATTGCCGGCGCGGACGCACAATTCGTGCTGACGAATCAGACGGTTTGTCGCGCAAGCCGTGCTAACGCACCCGCCGCGCCAGCCGCAATACTTAGCTTGGCGCAACGGCAAGTGCAAGCGGCAAAATGACCCCGCGACTTGCCCATCCTGGCAGACTCCAGTCCAAGCTGCGTGCCAGTGAGTTGGCGTCTTTTTGTGCTTGCCCGCGCCTGCGGGGCGTGCTACCGTCCGCCCTCTTGCCCTTTTGCCGGCTTGGCCGGGCAGGGGGCGATGGAAAGCCTTGACGGTCTCGGTGCTTACCGAGTTCATGGCTTGCAGGGCGGGCTCGGTTCACGGGCACCCGCTCGAACCTGTCGCTGCGTCGTATTCCGCTGGCGCCACTAGCGCCGCCCGTCGCGCGGTCCCCTTAGGACCCCAATTGGTGTCACCGCGCCCCCGCTTGTTGCTGTTTCGCGCCCCGCAAGGAGCCACCATGTTCGCCATTGCCCGGATTGCTCACCCCCTGCGCGCGATCGCGCTTTTCGTTGCACTGCTCGGCCTGTCTGCGGCCTGCACCACGGACGTCAAGCAGATCGACCGCACCCAGGTCAACCGCGTTGCCAAGGCCGACCTGCGCGGCGTTTGGTACGAAATCGACATGATCACCGACATCCCGCCGACGGCGGCATTCGGCTTTGCCGGCCAGACCAACTTTGGCGGCGAAGACTCCGGCAAGGTCATGTTCGACATCCAGCAAGGCTCGCTTGTCGTTTACCCGGTCAACGAAAAGGTGCTGGGGTCCGACGCCAAGTGGAGCAAGCGCAAGATCCGCAAATACTGGGATCCGGCCGTAACCGACCGCAGCGATCCGACGGTCCGCGACAGCGACTTTATCGAGGTCTACACCGGCAATCCGGTGGCGATGTACCCGATCGTCAGCCACTTCGACGTCATCCGCGACTACTCCCCGTCCACCGGCGAGCAAATCAATGTGCTGGTCGAGAACACCTCTGATCGGCCTTGGTGGCAGCGCAAGTACATTCGGGTCGACTGGTCTGGCAATACGCTTCTCAATTTCATGTTCCCGCAGACCTCGGTGCACTACACGCCGATGCACTACTTCGTGCCCGCCGAAGACGCCGACAACCCGTCGAAATTCTACATGGCCGGCGGCAAGGACTATTTCCACTTCACCCGCCGGTTGTATGGCCAACCGATGTCGACCGGGGCGTGCTCACCGTACTCGCTGGCGCCGGGCGACTGCTCGGGCGCGGTGGTCGAGGTCCGCATTGCGTTCCGGCGTTTGGACGTCAAGCGTACCAACGACTACGAGGTTCGGCGCTACACCAACATCGAAGAGCAGGATCGCTTCGGCTACTTCCTGGCCGAGCGCTACCGCTTTGACGAGAATTACGGCCTGGTCAACAGCGGCAAGGACAGCAAGGCCGGCCGCTGGAACCTGTGGCAGAAGTCCAAGACGTTTACGCCCGTGCTCGACAAAGCCAACAAGCCCGTGCAGTGCCTCACCAATCGCGATTGCGCGGCGCCGGCGGTGTGCGACCAGGCTGACTGGTTCGAGCCCGGCACCTGCAAGACCGGCGCGCGCATCGATTACAGCAAGCGCGGCATCCGGCCGATCGTCTACCACACCAGCCCGGACCACCCGGTCAACCACCTCGAAGGCGTGTACGGCACGGCCGACGGGTGGAGCGACGTCTTCAAAGAGACCATCTCGTGGCTGCTGTTCTGGGAAGAAAAGTGGGCCAAGGACGGCGTCGCCGGCTTCACCCACGGCCAGTCGGCGCACGGCCAGCGGTTCTGCGAGACCAACGCCGACTGCGGCAACGTGGCGGCGTCTTCGGTTGAGTTTTCGACCAAGGCACAGCGCGCCAACTACGTGGTGGTGCCGGTCAGCAAGAACGAAGCCGTCGTGACGTCGGACTGCACGCTGGTGACGACCGGCGACACCACCAAGTGCGGCGACCGCGCTGCGCTGGGCAACGGTGCGCTGGTGGCGCTCATCAACGCCAGCCCCGGGACCACGCTCAGCCTCAAGCAGGTGCCTGGTGGCGACATCGACGGCGTGACCTACAACAACAGCCTGGACAAGGGCAAGGTCAAGGTCTCCAAGGCCAGCGAGACCGGTCGCGTGGTTCCCGAAGGCCAGTTGACCACCGTCAACCTCAAAGTAACCGGCGGCAGCAAGGACATCGACGTCCCCAACGTCAAGCTGGGCAAGGGCGAGATCATCTTCGTGGTCGTGGTTGGCGGCGACGCTGCGGTGGTGCTGCGCAGCACCGGCGTGACCAATGTCGGCATCCGCGTCGTCAACGGCTTTTCCAATGGCGCCAAGGACGGGTTGTCGGCGGGCGACACCTTTGAGGTGGGCATCAACGGCGTGCGCATGGCGGCGAGCCTGCCGTACGCCACCGCCACCGGCTTCCTTTTCCAGGCCGGCGACATCGCGCACGTCACGCTGGTCAAGCCCGGGCACCGCGCCGACGTCAGCTGCGCCACCCTCAAGGGGGTTGGTCGCTGCTTTGGTTGGCAGCAGCAGTTGGACGACGCCGATCTCAAGCGGCGCGCCCAGATCAAGGCCGAGCTGCCCCACGCCTACGTCGTGTGCGAGAACCAGTTCACCCGCAGCCTGCAAAGCTGCAAGGCGTCCGGAGAGCTGGGCAAGAACGAAGCCCAGAACGATTGCCGCTACTGGGTCGAAGACGGCAAGGCCTACGGCAAGCCGGGCAAGGCCTACAATCCGTGCGCCGACAAGAAGGATGGCGGCGAAGTGCCCGAGGCCGCCAAGCCCAAGATCCATGGTGATGCCCGCTACAACTACATGTACTGGGTCACCAAAGTGCACGCCTCGTCGCCGCTGGGCTATGGTCCGTCGGCGCAGGATCCGGACACCGGCGAGACGTTCTGGGCGATTGCCAATGTGTACGGCGCCTCGCTGGTCACCTATTCGCAGTACGCAAAAGACGTCGTCGACCTGCTCAACGGCGACCTGGAGGCCAAAGACCTGGCCACCGGCAAGTACATCAAGGACTACGTGCAGCGCAAGTCCATGGACGGCAAGAGCAAGCCCGTCTTTGGTGCCATCACCGACCCAGCCGCGATGACCCCGGAGCAGGCCCAGGCCGAAGCCGCCGCTCGCGCCACCTTCCGGATTGCCGATGGCGCTGCCGCTGCCGCGGCCAAGGGCAAGACGCAGGAGCCGCCGCCCGGCAAAGTGGCCGACATGGTCGATCCCAAGGCAGTCAACCAGTGGCTGGTCGACAACCTGCCGGCAGTCGACCTCGACGCCCTGCAGGCGCGCGTCGAGAAGATCCGCGGCACCAAGCTTGAAAGCGCCATGATCAATGACGAAATGGTGCTGGTCGGCAGCGAGGGCGAGGTTCAGCCCGGCGGCGCCATCAACCCCGAGATGATCGACAAGATCAGCCCGCTCGGCTTTGCCTCGCCCAAGGGCGCGATGGACGAGAAGCGCCGGATGCAGTTCCTGGGCATCAACTCCATCGAGCCATTGGAGTTTCAAGATCCGGCGATTTTGGGTCTGGCACAGCGGCTCAAGTGCGACGACGGCGAGACCCCGACCGACGTCTACAAAGGCGACGGCATTGGCAAGAACGTCTGCTACAAGGGCGACGCCCTGCGCACTGCGCTGTCCGTCGCGCTGTACAAGGCGACCATGGAGCACGAAGTCGGCCACACCGTTGGCCTGCGCCACAATTTCGCGGCCTCCACCGACGTCATCAACTACTTCGACGGCTACTTCGACGAAAAGAACGGCGGCCGCAGCCGCAACCTGGTCGGCTGCGCCGACGTCACCTGGAGCGGCACCACCAGCTCGGCCAACAACGTCTGCGAGAACGGGACGTTCGGCGAGACCGGCGATCTCAAGCACGGCTGCGCCAGCGACGCGGACTGCCCACACGGCGTGGCCTGCAACAGCAAGACCAAGCAGTGCACCGACGCCGACGGCAAGACCATCGGCGTGTGCCAGCAGAACATCGAAGTGCGCACGCCGTGCACGGAGGCGGAGGCTGCGGCGATTTGCGGCGGCGGCGGCGCCTGTGTCGCCGGCGAGTGCCACGACAAGGTGGCCTGCAAGGCCTCGTCCGAGTGTGAAGCCGGCGAGACCTGCGACGGCAGTTTCTGCTTGAACGCACGCACCAAGCTGCCGCGGACCACCATCCAGTTCAACGTCAAGGGTGGCGACGCGCGCAAGTACATCACCCGCGCTGGGCTGTACCCGGCCGAAGTGGCCGGTCGCCGCACCGAGTACCAGTACTCGTCGGTGATGGATTACGGCCAGAAAGTCAACGCCGACGTCTGGGGCCTGGGCAAGTACGACTACGCCGCCATCAAGGCCGGCTACGGTGAACTGGCCGAGGTCTATCACCAGACCCAATTCCTGCGCGACCAGGTCCGCGCGTGGGCCAAGAACACCGGGTATTCGATCGCCGACGCCAGCGGCTTTGGCGCCACCGAAAACCAGAAAAACACCATCTTTCCGCAGTTCAATTTCTTGAACGACTGGATGCCGCCCGAGCTCAACAGCCAGCGCGACAGCGTTCCGTACCACTTCGTGCAGACCGATCGGCAGATGGCCGACAACTTCTTCCGCTCGGAGATGGACCGCACCTACCACGAGGTGCCGTACAAGTACTGCTCGGACGAGTACCGCGGCGGCGCCATGGGCTGCTACTACTTCGACACTGGCGCCAACATGGAAGAAATC
>CAXRHS010000335.1:0-3715 GCA_964230235.1 Myxococcota bacterium | reverse complement strand
GGCTTTGGTATTAGGCAGTCGATCGGCATCCAGGCAGTGCCAAACGGCAATTCGAGCGGAAAACTCGCGGCCGTGCGGCCCATCAGCCAAACATCGGTCGCACGCAGCAAGCCGCGCAGCGTCCCTGCGAGTCCTTGGAGGTGGCGATGTCGGATTCCCAATCCCATGTCGCGCAGTCGGGCGCGCGAGCAGCGCCAACGACGCTAGAACACGTTCTGGACCGCCAGCGCCTTGGTCGTGTTGGCCGCCAAGGCCACCCACGCTGAACGCTGACCGCCGTACAACGTACCCGTCGTGGTGCCCGTCACCGGCGCATACACTGCAACCGGGCTCTTGAGGTAGATGTAGCCGCCTTGGTAGTAGGCGCTGGCCAGCCCTGTCGCCGCCGCGGCCCACGCCGACTGGCGCTGCAGCAGCGTGCCCGAGTCGCGGAAGAACGGTCGCACAATCGGCGCCTTGACGTACTGCTTGAACTTGTTCGCCAGCGCGTCAAGTACCGGGTACGCGGTGCCGTCTTCAGCCAGGTTGGCCTGGTGGATGTAGTGCGGCCGCGGGTCGTTGGTCAGCACGTGGCGCAGCATGATTGCCGCCTCGCTCTCGCTGTACTGTGTCCAGGTGGCCGGCGCGGTAAAGCAAGTGGTGGTTGCCGTGTTGGTGCAGTTCTCAAAGTAGATGAAGTTGTATTCGTCCAACTGCTCGGCGATGGTCCCGACGTTGTAGTACAGGTTGGAGGGGTGACGCGGAACCGTGGTCGCCTGGCCGATCGCGTAAGGCATGGGCTGCTTGCTGTTGTCCGAACCCAGCCACTTGACCGTGGTCGAGTTGATGGCCGCCGCCATCTCTGGGTTGCCAAGCCCCGAGTGCTCGCCGGTGACCAGTTCCGCCTTGTTGACCGCAATCTTTTTGGCCGACGCCCAGCTGAAGTTCTTCTTGATCTCATCCGCAATTTGCGAGGCGGTGAACGTATCCAGGTTGTGGTGCGAGTAGGTGTGGTTGATCCAGTAGAACTTGCTTTTGTTGGCCAGGAACTTGGTCGTCAGCGGGTCGCTGCCGTTGGTCGCCACCGCTTCGTCGCTGCCGGAGCCGTTGAACACCATGTCGAGCTTCCAACCGGTCTTGTTCTGCCAGGCAATCAAGCGATCGACGTCCGCGGGAACCATGCGGATGAGCGGATTGGTCAGCCCGTCGTCTTCGTAGGTGAAGTTGGCGACGGTGTCCCAGCGATCGTCCGGCAAGAAGATGTCGTCGACGTGCATCGTGAAGTAGTAGCGCTGGTAGCCCAACTGGATACAGCGGGTTGCCCACGTGATGTAACCGTGAATCGGCAGCAGGTGGTGGGTCTGGTAGGCGTTGGACGACGCGGTAATGACCAGTTCCTCAAAGCCGTCCGGCCGGGTGTAGACGCCGGCGATCGCTGCTGCGGTGCCTCCCGGGCCGACCGGACCGGCGAGCAGCGTCTTGAAGGGGCTGACGGCGCCCGCTTCGACCGGCAGCGGCTCGGCTTAGTAGCCCCAGGTGCCGACGTCAAAGGGCACGGTGCCGACCAGGTACGGCATGGCAGCGAGGCCGGCCGCGGTCAGCGTCCCGGTCGCGCCAGAAATGTCGCCGGACTGAAACGGATAGTTGAGTCCATACGAAGGGTTGGGCCACGCATAGGCGGTCACCCGGCGCACCCCAAACTTGGCCTGGTAGGCGTTGAGCACGCCCCACTCGGTGGCATCGAGCGCGGAGTAGCAGTTGCCGTCGCAGTAGATGAGATCGCCCGTCGCCAAGACGACGGCCTGGTACTTGCCCTGATCTGCGACGGGCTCAAGCTGCGCCGCAGTCAGCGGATCGGCGCTGTTGGCCACAAACGTGTCGAATGGAATGCCCTCCCGGGCCAGCGCCGTCTTCCACGCCTCAAAAGTCGACTCCCAGCCGGTCGCGGCCATGAGCAGAACCTTCAGGCCGAGTTGCTGGTTTGGGGCGAGCGCGTGGGCGGCCTGTGCGCCAAACGCGCCGCAGACGAGGAACAACGCGGCAAGCACGCGCGCGGTGCGGCGCTGGGGGGCATCAAACGGGCAAACATGTCGACTCCATCCGGACCGGGATCTGCCGCCTGCCGCCACGGTTGGCGCGAGGTGCGCGAACCAGTGCGGCGACGGGGAAGTGGGCGATGCGTGGCGAAATGTGCTCCGCAAGTGCGGCGCTCCCGGTTCGGAGGCGCGGCGTCCGCTCGGGACGCCTTTGCGAAGGACATTGTGCGACGGATCTGCAACGTACATTGGGCCGGTGCGCGACGGGCCCAGAGTCCTGTGTGGCAGAATGGCCCGCTCGGCGTCAAGGTCAGGCGCGACACGCGCCAACCGGCCACCGCAAGACCTTGTAACTATTATTTAGTTCTGACTTGCGGGGTTTGTTGACGGCCGAGAACACAACCGGGCTGGCGCGAACAATTCGCATGATTGTAGACGCATAGTTCACATGTGCAGGCCAGACCAGCTCATGAGATGCCGGTGACAGCGGCCGGCTGGCGGGGAATTCCGCGACTGTTCGCGGACTATTCCCATGAACGATTGTAAGGAACTCGCCGGCAGTCGCTTGCACAGGTCGATGGCAGGTTGGCACTTTGCATGGTCTGTCACGCAGGGACTCTGCAAAGTGGCTCGGCCTGCCCGCGGACTGGCTTGACGCCCCGCCGCCCGCCAACTACCTTGCGGGCCAACCGGTTGCGGGCCCGGCATTGGCGAGAGCGTTTGGCGCGGATCGTTCCGTCCGCGCGTCTCGCGCCGGCCAATTCCTTCTCGGGCAGGTGCGACATGGGCGCGTTGGCAGGCATTTTCGATCGCATGGCCGCGCCGCCAGCGCGCGACAACGAGCCGCGCTGGTCTGGCCGCGGCGGTCACGTCGAGAGCTGGTTCGTGCGCGCCAACGACCGCTTCAATCGACGAGCGCTGTGGTGCAAGCTGACGATCTTGGCGCCGTTGCACGGCGAACCCGTGGCCGAGGCGTGGGCAATCGCATTTGACGGCGACCGCAGCCTGGGTTTGAGGTCGACGGTTCCCTTGCGGGAGGCGGAGCTGCGCGACCCCGCAGCGCTGCGAGTCGGCGGCTGCCACATGGCGTTTGGACCGGCGGGTTCGACCAAGGGCGCGATCGCGACGGAGCGTGGCCAGCTGCACTGGGACATCGGCTGGACGCCCGATGTCGGCGAACCGGGCGCACCGCTGTCGATGTTGCCGACGCGGCTGCTACTGAGCACCGGGTTTCCGCGCAGCAAGCTGTTGACGCCGTGCCCTGCCGCGACCATGAGCGGCAGCATGTCGTGGGATGGCAAACGGTGCACGGTCGACGGGTGGCGCGGCATGCAGGGCCACAACTGGGGCCGCGAGCACGCCGCCCAGTACGCGTGGGGGCAATGCCTTTTCGACGACGCGCCAGGCGGCCCGGCGATGGTGGAGGCCGTCACCGCGCGACTGCGCATCGCCGGCCGCCTGACGCCGCCGATTTCGGGTCTGGTGGTGCGCCAAGGTGCGCGCGAATGGCGCTTCGACACCCTGTTGGACCTGTGGCGGCAACAAGCCGAGGTAGGCGAGCGGGATTGGCTGCTGCGCATGCGCGGTGCGGCCAGCGCAGTGGAATTGCGCCTCGATGGCAGCGCGGCGCCCTTTGCCTGTTTGGGCTATGGCAACCCGGACGGGAGCCTGCGCTATTGCTGGAACACCAAGCTTGCGGC
>CAXRHS010000334.1:0-3043 GCA_964230235.1 Myxococcota bacterium | reverse complement strand
CACCTGCGCTACCAGCGGAGCTACGGCGGAATTGTCGCGCTTTTTTTCCTTTCCAGGACAGCGCCAAACTGCACCAAACGACCGCGCAGGCCGAAGGCGTCCGAAATCTTAGCGGCGGGCGCGGGGCGTCGTCAAGGGCTTGAAGCGGCATCCTCGCCGGCCTAGACTGCGCTGCATGGCCACCAAACCCGCCGCGCCAGCCGCAAAGGCCGCCAAACCAGACGGCGATGCCCGCGATTCCAAGACGTTTCCGGTAGTCCTGGATGAGCGCGCGCTCACGGCCGAGCTCGCCGCCGGCCGCTTGCGGCCCGTGTACGTGGTGTCGTCGGCAGACATCCCGGGGCGCGATTTTCGGGTCGACCGCCCCTACGCCGATCCGCAAGCGCTGCTCGCGACCGCGCGCCAGATCGAGGCGGCGGCCTTGCAGCGCGGCGATCCGGCCTTGGATTATGTCCTGCTCGACTACCTCGACGGCGATTTCGAGGCCCAGGGAATGCACGCGCTGATCGCCGGCCAGTTGCGCGCGCAGTCGCTGTTTGGCGGGCGGCGGGTGGTCACCGTCTTGCACGCAGAGGCGATGGCATTCGGCGAAGGCAAACCCAAGGGCCGGTCGAAAGCCGCGAAGGCAGAGGCGGACATCCAAGGGCCGCAAGACGCCCTGGAGCGCGCGCTGTTGGCCGTCAACCCCGAAGATCGCGATCCGCCGTTCGTGCTCATCGTGCTTTCGCAATCGGTGACACCCACGGGCACCGCCTGGTCGGCCTTGGCGCGGTCGGGCGCAGTCGTGTTGATTGCGCCATTGACCGTCCAAGCCTTGCAGGAGTATTTGACCGAAACGAGCGCTCCCTTTGGCATCCGAGTCGCCGCGGGCGTCGCGCAAAAGATGTGGGATCGCCTCGGCGGCAGCGATCCAGCGCGGCTTCGCTCGACCGCCGATCGCTTGATCCTCGATGCGGGGCCAGGTGGCACCATCAGCCTCGGTTCGGTCGAAGAGAACGTCCCCGTCGACCGGGAGGCTGCGGTGTGGGCGGTGACCGACGCCATCGAGCGGCGCGACGTGGCGCGCGCGATGACAGTCCTGCACCTGCTTTTGGAACCCAGCGGCGATGGCGAGGGCGATCCGATTCGCACCCTCGGCGCGATCGCGAGTCAATTCGTGCTGGTCGCCCATGTGTCGGCGCTCCTTCGCCAGGGCGCCGGTTCTTTGGAGGTGCAGCGTGCGCTGGGTGTGACCCAGGGCCGCGCCGACAACCTCATTCGCAATGCCCGCGCGGCGAAGCCCGAGCGCACCCAACACGCTTTGCGGGTGCTGGCGGACCTGGACCGCATGCTCAAGTCGTCGGCGTTGGGCGATCGCAAGCAGGTGGGGCTGCGCTACACCGAGCAGGCGGTGCTTGCGATCATGCGCGGCCGCGAACTGCGGGTGCGGTCGCGGACTATTGCGCAGCAAACGCTGTAAGCGGCCGGTTGTCGTGCACCTGCGCATCTTGTCGGACCTGCACTTCGAGTTTCACGCCGACGGCGGCGCAGGGTTCGTGCGCGACCTGCCGCCGGGAGACGACGAGGTCGCAGTGCTGGCGGGCGACATCGCAGTGGGTCGCGGCCTGCTGCGCGCTGCCGACCTGTTCTGCAAGAAGTTCAAGGCGGTGGTGTTCGTCCCGGGCAACCACGAGTACTACCACCACCATCCAGACGAGGTTCGGGCCACGCTGGA
Source organism: Myxococcota bacterium (assembly GCA_964230235.1). GTDB lineage: Bacteria > Myxococcota_A > UBA9042 > UBA9042 > UBA9042 > SXRM01. The sequence goes on along the minus strand of CAXRHS010000334.1, from coordinate 1,329 downwards.
GAACTGCGCCCGCACGCACGGCAATTTCCATTGGCTCGACAACGCGCCGCTGCAATTGGACGGCCAGCGGTTTGTCGGCGGCACCCTGTGGTTCGACGAGGAGCAGGGTGCGCACCCGGCTCGGAGATACCTCAACGACTTCATGGCGATCGACGAGTTCGAGCCGTGGGTGTACCGCGAGCACCTGCGGACCGTCCATCATTTGCGCCGCGACTTGTGCGCGACCGACGTCGTCGTGACGCACCACCTGCCGGCCCAGCGCTGCGTCCACCGCAAGTTCTGGGGTTCGCCGCTCAACCGCTATTTCGTGCACGACCTGGAGTGGCTGATTCGCGACCGCCAACCCAAGCTGTGGATCCACGGCCACACCCACGAGTCGGTCGAAGAGCGCGTGGGTGAGACGCGGATCGTCGCCAACCCGTTTGGCTACCTAGGCCATGAGACCCAATCGGATTTCATGGATCGGCTGGTCGTCGAGGTTTGAGCGCATGCGCGCCGGCTACGGGCCCAAGATCCCGCGCAAAGATGCGTAAGCCAGAGCACCGAGCAGCGCCGATATGGGCAGCGTCAGCACCCATGTCACGATCATGTTGGTGGCAACGCCCCAGCGCACGGCCGACAGCCGCCGCGACGCGCCCACGCCCATGATGGCCGAACTGATGGCGTGCGTGGTCGACACGGGCGCGTGCAACTGCGCCGCGGAAAGCAGCACGACAGCGCTGGCGGTCTCGGCGCAGAAGCCGTGGATGGGCTTGAGTCGGATGATCCGCGATCCCATCGTGCGCATGATGCGCCAGCCGCCGGCCGCAGTGCCCACCGCCATCGCCACGGCGCAGGCGACGATGACCCACGCCGGCACCCCCAGTTGGCGCTTGGATTGCCAGGTCGCGACGTCGAGCCAGGCCGGGGCGTCGGCCGGCGACATCTGGCCGTAGTAGGCAAAAAGCGCCATCGTCACGATGCCCATCACCTTTTGGGCATCGTTGGTGCCGTGGGCCAGGGCCAGTGCGCTGGCGGACACCAACTGCAGCCGCCTGAACACCTTGTTGACCGTGGCAGGCGCCACCCGCCGCACCGCCCAAGTTGTGGCGATCATCATCAGCAGCCCGACGAAAAAGCCGGCAAGTGGCGAAAATATCAAACCTTTCAGTACTTTGACGACGCCGCCAGAGTTGAGGAGCGTCGACATTGCCGTCCACGGATCGTGCCCCTCGGTCAGGACCCGCCGCGCGGCCACGGAACCAACCAATCCTCCGACCAGCGTGTGCGATGAACTGGACGGAATGCCGAACCACCAGGTCAATAAGTCCCAGGTGATCGCGGCAAACA
>CAXRHS010000333.1:0-4841 GCA_964230235.1 Myxococcota bacterium | reverse complement strand
CTTGGCGACGAGCACGCCCTCGACCAACTCCGCCATCACCTTCTCCAGCTTGATCTGTGAAGGCTTGCCGGCATGGGGTACCAGCGCGGTCGCCTCCGGATAGCCGCCGCTGTAGCGCAGGCGGGTCTTGTCGTACAACTGCTCCGCCTGCAATTTCTCGAACTTGTCGGCGCTGGGCGGCGGCGGATCGGTGCTCAGCATCATCGCGAGGTTGAGGGTAGCGGAGTCGATCGCGACCCCGTCGACCGTGGCCATCACTTCGGCCTCGCCGGCACCGGTGCCCATCTTGGAGGCGGTGTTGAAGGTCAGCACGAAAACCGCGATCAACATGCCAAAAAGCACGTAAATCAACGTGCTTTTGCTGTGGCGGCGCATCACATCGAGCATCGGAAGGTCTCCTCTTGCCCAGGTCGCCGCGGCGGGCGCAGCGGACGAAAACCGGGTTCGGATTGCGGCCGGGCGGGCTTGGGGGTCCGCCGCGGGGCGCGGTATTTGAGCGGAAAAGTGGGCAGGGGTCAACGCGCGCGCTCGCGACCTTGCAACCGCCCGAAACGCCGATACAATGGCTGGCCTTTTCGGCCGCGCGTCCACCCTGCCTGCGCGGCGGAACGCGGCCTGTCTGCCCGTCACCCCGACGCGCAACCTACCGGCGAGCTTGCCGGATCCTTGGAACGCCATGTTGCTTCGCCCCCCCTCTGCACCGTTTCTCGCTTGTGCCGTCGCTGCGGCCGTGGTCAACGCATGCGTCGCGGTCGGCGGCGGCGGCGGCGGCGGGGGAGCAGGCGGCAACACGGGCACGGCGGGCGCCCCCGGCATGGCGTGCAACGCGCCAACCGTCAAAGAGGGTTGCTTTGGCAAAGCGCGGATGAGCTGCGATCCGGCCACCGGCAAGTGGGTGCAGATCGAAAACTGTCCCAACGGGCAGGTGTGCGTCGAAACCGCGGCGGGCGGCGGCGCAACTCACCTGCTGGCCTCTTGCCAGCAAGCAACCAGGGGCGGCGGCAGCGATGCCGGCCCATCGGACGGCGGCACCACCACTGGTGGCGGCGATACGGTGTCGGTAGAGGTCGGTCCGCCGCTCGACGCGCCCGTCGTGCCAGACAGCCAGCCGACCGACGCCACCACAACGCCCGACGCGGTCAAGGAAGTCGTGGTGGTAGTCGACGTGCCACCGGACCTGCCGCCCGACGTCGCCGAGACCAACCCGACCAAGCTTTCCAGTTGCCTGTCCGTCAAGTGCACCGAAGCGTGGAGCGCTTGCGGCGCCGACAACGCCTGCATCGCCTTCTTGCAGTGCGGCGAGGCGTGCAAGGACCTGGCTTGCCTCGCGCAGTGCGCCCAAAAGAACTTCAGCGAAGAGACGATCTTGCTCGCCCAGTGCGCCGAAACCAGCGGCTGCCTGGCCGGCGGCACCGGCTCGTGCGGCGACGGCAAGTGCGGCGCTGGCGAAACCGCCACCAATTGCCCGCAGGACTGCGCCAGCAAGCCGGTGTGCGGCAACGGCAAGTGCGAGAGCGGCGAGACGGCAAGCAACTGCGCCAAGGACTGCGGCGCCACTGCATGCTGCGCGTCCAAGGGCGCCCAGTGTGGATTCGTCGCCGGATGCCCAAGCAGCTGTGGCGCCTGCCCTTCGGGTCAGACCTGCACCAACAACCTGTGCAAAGGCGGCTCGACCGGCGACTGCCTCAAAGACAAGTGCGGCAGCCAGTTGGCGACCTGCCAGGCCGATCAGGGGTGTCTGGGCATTTGGGCGTATGCCGCGATTGCCGGTTGCGCGGAACAGTTCGGCTGCCAGGACGACGCCTGCATGCAGGCCAACTGCCAGGATCAGATCGACCAGTGCGATCAGATCGCCGCGTGCGGCACGCTGCTGTCGTGCCTGAGCAAGTGCGCGGGCGACCAGACCTGCGCCAACAAATGCGCGCCGACGGCCGGTCTGACGAAATATCAGGCGATGGGCGAGTGCTACAAGGCCAATTGCGGACCTTGACGGTTCGCCGCGCCGCCCAGAAGCCAACTTCGCCTGCCGGGTCGATCGTGCGCGCAGCCGTCAGCGTGCGACGCGCTGAGCTCGCGCGGCAATCCTGGCGCTCAGGCCGACAAGAACGGACTTCCAGACAGCAACGCCTTGAGGTGAGATCAAACATACCGCAAGGAAGGAGCGACGAGTCGGCTTGCAAAGCCGCGAGTTTGCGACCCACCTGGCAAGCTAGAACAGCAATCGCGGATGACCTCGGGTCATCGCGATCCTGCAGAGATCGCACCTGTCAGTGCCCCGGCAACTTCGGGTAGTTGACCTGGAAGGCCTTGACCTGCTTGTCGATGGCGGGGTCGTCGGAAATGCTGGTGGCCAGGGCTGCGGCATTGACGTCGACGGTGGACGCATCGGGCGGGATGCTGGTGGCCGCATTTTCGACTTCGCTGGTCAGGCGTTGCACGCGGGCGCGCGCCGCCATTCGCTGGGCCTCCATGGCAGCCCGTGTCTCGGTGGTCAGCTTGAGCGCACCGTTGGGCCGGTCGGCGTCTTCCAACTGCGCAGTCAAGTCCTGCAGCTGGCGGGCGGCATCGGCGCGCTCGGTCAGCTTGGCTTCGCGCAAGTTGGCGGCGAGGTAGCGCTCGCGGTTGGCGCGAACACTCAAGGTGACGTCGACCGCGTACTTGCCCTTGGTGTAGGCATCAACCCACAAGGATTGCTTGCCAACCGTCAGCGGCTGCAGCGTCAGTTCCATGTCCATCGACCCGAGCACGAGGTCGACGCCGGGCACGCGGTTGGCCAGGGCCTCGATCTCCTGGCGCCGCAGCTGGCTCAGGACCACAACGGCTTCTGCCCCCTGCTTGCGCAAATCGGGCACAAGTTCTTGCAACACCGCGATCGGGTCTTGCAGGTCCAGCCCCTGCTCATCGACCAACCGGCCGCGATCGGCGATCGCCGCTGACATCACGCCGAGCACGGCGACTTTGATCGGGCCCAACTGGCGCAGCAGGTAGCGGTCGAAGGCGGGAGCGCCGGTCTTGGCGTCGCGCAGGTTGGCCGACAGCAACTGCGCCTTGGAGATTTTGCCGAACCGGCGCAGTTCCGCCAGCCCGGCCGCCAGTTCGTGCGCCCCGACGTTGACCGCCGCATATCCCAACTGCGCATAGACCTTGGCGACGAACTCGCTGCGCGCCGCCACCTCGCCCGGCCGCTCGGTCGCCGCAACCGGGTTGGCGACCAGCAGACCGCCAGCGTCGAGCAGCAAGAGGTGGTGCGCGCCGCGGCGCAGATCCTTGAGCCAACTGCTGCGCCGGGCCAGACCGCCCAGCGGGTTGTGCGCTCAGCCGCAGGGATCGATCTCGCCCATGGCGCTGCTGGTAAACGCCAGGTGCACCTGCGCTTCGGGCGGCACTGGGGGCAGGACCGAAGTCGCCCCGGCAGTAGGCGGCGGCTGGGCGAGTTCGCCATCTACGCCGACCAAGGCTGGCAACACGCCGGGGCGTTCGAGCGCGGCTGCTTCTTTGAGCAACGCCGCGTGGGTGTGCAGGAACTGCTCGGCGCCCGCGCTCGGCGCAACCCGCGCCGGTGCGGCCTGTGGAGGACCGCTGCGCGGGCCGGTGGGCGCGAACCAGGCGACCACCGCGGCTGCGGTGATGGCGAACGTCAGCAGGGCCAGCCATTTGGGCTTGTTCACGATCAATCCTTGTGGGCACCTCGCGCCAGGCCGGCAAGGTAGCAGCCGATGCGCTCGTCGTGCAAACCCGGCCGCCCCCCTTGCGGGCGGACCAAAGCGCGGCGCCCGCGCCGCCGCACACCCCGGCTGGGATGGCGACGGCGCGGGACGCCGAGCCCGGCTGGCGCCGCAGGGCTAGACGGCGGCGGCCACCGCTTCGCGGCCCGGCTGCGGCCCGCGCGGGCCCTGCCCGGGCGAGGCGAGAAAGTGCACGTCGTGGGCGCGAATCTCGCGGTCGCGGACCTTGGTGCCGTCCTTGGCCACGTACTCGTCGGCGTGCAAGCGACCCTCGACGTACACCAGCCGGCCAGTGGTCAAGAACTCGCCGCACTTCTCGGCCAGGCGGTCGTAGGCGACCACGGTGTGCCACATGGTTTCCTTCGCCCACTTGCCGTCCTTCGGGCGGTGCGAGCTGGTGGCCACCCGCAAGCGGCAGACGCTGATGCCGCTCGGCAGCGTCTTGATTTCGGGCTGACCGCCCAAGCGACCAATGATCATGACCTTGTTCAAATCCGACATGACAGACTCCTGCGGGAGCGCGGCCTGGGCACCTTGCCCGGTGTCGCGTCCGCTCCATTGGCGCACCGTGCAATCGCAACGGGCGCGGTGAACCGCGGCACAAGCCAAACAGCCTGGCCGCGGCATCGGGCAGAAGGCGACCGCAAGCTACGCGGCGTCCTCCAGTTCGGGGGTGCACAGCTCACCGTTGTCGTCGAGCAACTGCGCTTCGATGCGTGCGCACAGGTCCGGGCGGGCCTTGAGCTCGGCGATGGCGCGATCGCGGCCTTGGCCGACCAGTTCGTCGCCCAAGCGATAGAAGGCGCCCGAGCGGCTGATGACACCCTGCGCGACCGCCAGATCGAACACCTCGCCTTCGCGGCAGAACCCAGACCCGAAAAGCAGGTCGATCTCGGCCTCGCGAAACGGCGGCGCCAGCTTGTTCTTGACCACCTTGATCTTGACCCGGTTGCCGACCGCGCGGTCGTCCTTCTTGATCGACCCGATGCGCCGCACATCGAGGCGCACCGAGGCGTAGAACTTGAGCGCGTTGCCGCCAGTCGTCGTCTCCGGACTGCCCATGGTCACGCCGATCTTCATGCGGATCTGGTTGATGAAGATGAGGGTGGTGCCTGT
>CAXRHS010000332.1:0-3776 GCA_964230235.1 Myxococcota bacterium | reverse complement strand
AGTCGCCCACGGTCAACGAGCAGCCCGCTTGCTTGCGGTCGCACGCGCACGCCTCCAATTCGTGCACCATGTAGCCTTCTTTCGGCACCACTTGAGTCACTCTGAGGCCGACGCGACGCAGCAACTCAGCCGCGGGGGCGGGCAGGTCGCCTGTCGCTGCACTCGTGCGCGCGTGCTGGTTAGCTTGGGTCGGCTTTGCCGCTGATAGGGACGGCTTGAGCGCCGAAGTTGGGCCAGGCTCACCGGAACGGGCCGATGCGAGCGACCGCAGTTTTTCAGTAGCGCTCTGCAGTTGCTCCACCGTAAGCACCTGCAGCGGAGAAGGTACTTCGCGTAAGTAGCTCATCCGATGTGGCCGCTCGCTCGTAGCAGCGCCCTTGCAGTTGGCGGTCCCGTACAGGCGCACGAGCCGGCTCGGGTTGGCAACAGAGGTGTCGATAATGACATCGCGCGTTTGATAGACGGCCTTGAGGGCATGCAAAAAAGCCTCGACCCTCGTATCGTCAGCCGCTAGGTCGATGCGGTACAGGACGTGGCAGCCATTGCCGCTGAAGCCGAGGACTGGCTCGGGCCAACCCAGGTCTACGAGCGCTGTCACGACTTCCGTCGCAACCGCGATCGCTGCATCGACCTCCGCGTCGGATGCGGGGATGCCTTTGATTTCCTGGCTGTTCGCGCCACGGCGCACAGGGTCGGCGTCGATGTAGAGCCACCTCCGCCGCAGTATGTCCTTATCGGTGGTGGACTGGCCCTTCTTCGCTGCGTTTAGGGGGCCACGCGACAGCAGCGTGGCATCTACCGGATTGAGACGGATGTAGGCACTAGACCAGGTGTACGAATCGCGAAACGCCACCAGCGCGTCATGTACGGCGGTCGGGCCGGTGTAGTAGCCGGAGTAGATGCGGGCGTAGGTCGGCGCCCCCTTGTGGGCATCGAATAGCACCAGTTCGGTGGTCTGGTCGGGTGCAACGAGAAGTTCAAGTGCGCGGCGCAAGTCGTCAGGGGCGATGTCGCCATGCTGGCATTCCTCTGCTGCTTCGGTCGAGTCGACGTCCGGCGTCGCGACCTCTTCAATATCACGCATAATCTTCTCCCAACGGTCGCAATCGGCCAATGCCAATTGCCTTGCTGCCGACCCGGCAGGCGCTAGTGAGCATTCCCTGTACCGGCACAACTGTTGCCAACCGGGCTGCCGTGACAACCTCGCAGGAACTCCATGAGTTCGCTAAGCAAAAAGCCGCGTGTGTTCACCGAGATCACGCGGCGCGGCGCAAGTTGCTGCCGCTGTTCGAGCCGGCGCAAGGTAGATGGGCTGATGCCCAAGATCGCGGCCGCCTCCTTTGGGCGGACGATGCGGTCCGGTTGCGCGCTGTTCTCCATCATTTGTCGATCTCCTTGGGCCGGGGACGGCCACGCTGTTGCACGCGGCAGCATCGTGTCGCCGCGGGTATCAGCATAGTAGCCCCCCAGTAACGGGCGTCAACGGCAACTATTTGATCATATTCATTATTTGTCGAAACTCAGCCCGAGATCCGCCCAGAACGAAATTGGCCCGGTTCCGCACCAGATTAGATAATCCGTTGAATTCTAAGGAGAATCACCAGGAGTTCACGGCAATTTGATGCCAGCTTCGGGTTACAATCGAAAGTGCAGGAATCTTTCTTTTTTCTGGTGGGCGCCTTGGGCAAGAGTTGGACGAATGGCAAGCGGCCAGGCAATGCGACGGCGCGCCGTGGTCGCGGCAGAGCTACGTCGCGGCAAAAAACGTGCCGGCTAAACGAGCTTGCGCGCCTGAAGCAGGATTTTTTGAAGGCTGTCTTGCGCAAACGGTGCCATTGTGTGCATTGCTGACGGCAGGCAACCCCGCACAGCCTTGGCAAAGTCAATCGCGGGCGATTTCGGCGTCAACTCGCACTTGGCGGGTTGATCAAGCGCACCATTCGGTTTGGCTATCGCCACCAAGTGGACCAGGGCTCCGAGCACAATTGCGCGCGGGTCATGTTCGGCATTCGCATCCGTGAATGCGCAATACGCGGCACTCAGCCTGTCTTGGATTGTCGCTGCGCGAAGTCCGACCTCCGACTTGCCGCTACGTTTGCGGTCGCGGCCGACTTCGTCGCCGACTGGCGTTATTGCCTTTGCGATCGCAGTACAACTCGGTCGCCCACCATGGCGAAATTCTGGTTTGGGCGGAAAGGCGCGCTGGCAAACAAGGGCTATCACGCGCAACAACCGAGATTCGTAGGCACTACGGGAGCGCGATCTGCCCGTGACTGTCGCCTGTTCCACCGATTCTATGTGCGAAGCTGCCGGACGATCTTCCTGCGGCACTGCATGTCCCCGAAGGCGCAAGATCTCTGCTTGCCCCCACGGACCGATCCACAGGTCGTTGGGGCTGAAATAGACCGTCGGCGGGTCCACAAAGACCGCCATGGCGCTTGACGCAACCTCAGCGTCAGAATTCTGCCAGTACGGCGCGCCAATCGCGTATGAAAGCGGCATGTTGCGAAGCGGATCTGCAATAAGACTCTCGACGGTTCGCGCGTCGACCGCAAGTGCGCCGCTGACGCAGAGTTCGGCAGTGTGTCTAAACTGTTGGAGGATCCAAGCTCTATCCCGTGTCGCGATCAGGCAAGCTACGTTTTCGTTCCATTCGCCGTACCGAACGCGGACACCCTTGGCAAAAACATGCAGGCCGATGGCGACGCTGGCGCGCAAGCCGTCCTCAATCGGCAGGCCTTCTTGGCGGCAAAACTCAGCGAACGGTATCCAACCTTTTCTGCACTGTCGCGGCCATGCTTCGCCGGCACGCCAAAGCACCGAGTCGCGCCGAAGTGCCACTTCATCGCGTCGCCGCTTTGTCTCTTCGCTGAAAAAGGAGCGAGGAATCGGATCACAGGGCGGCGAACTGAGCGAGTCTCGCCCGATTGTTGGTCTGCTAGCCACCTTGTCGGGTTCGGCGCTCCTATTGACGTCCACTGGTCGGTTCGCTTTCATTCGTCGTCGGCCTACCTTGGCGGAACGACGGCTTGCTAGGCCAGACCCATTCCACCGGCTGCCAGCATACGCCAGCAGGCGCCAACCCAAAAACCCTAGCCAGAACCCTAGCCAGCCGGGTTTTTGCGGTTTCGCTGCCGCGAGAAAAGGTAATGATCTCAGGAGCCAACACCGGGACTTGAACCCGGGACCTGCTGATTACGAACGGCGGCAGGGTGGCTGTGGAAACGCTGGATTCGGAGTGGATCCAGCCAGTTCTGCGGCGGCTCGCGGCGGCTGACGGCTGGTGGCGGCGTGGGGTGGTAGGGTAAGTTGACCGACAGACATGCCGTGTCCGGTCAACCGCATGCCCCGCGCTACCCGAAGCTATTCAGGGGCAGCCCCGATTCGTTTTCCCAACTGACCTAGAACCCTAAAATTGACGGGAACTCCAGAGCAGGCACCTTGGTGCTTGCTACAGCCCAAACGCGGCACCGCGCCGCGAACCAACCCTAGAGTCCCGCCCGTGAACTTCGCAAAAAAGCTCGACCGTGTCCAGCGTTTTACCAATCCCCGCCTGAGTCGACTGATGAGCCTGCTTGGCGCCGAGGTCACCGACCCACGGCGCGCACGCGGCAAGCGCCACAAATTGCAGGGTATTCTGCGTGCCGTCGTCTCGGGGCTGCTGGCGAACTGCGGCTCGCTGCGCGACGTCGAGTCCCTGTCGCAGCGCCTCGGACTGGGTCGCCGTGGCGAGGGAATTTCGGACACGGCGATCGGCAAGGTGCTGCAAAAGCTCA
>CAXRHS010000331.1:0-2171 GCA_964230235.1 Myxococcota bacterium | reverse complement strand
GCTCGCACGCTGAAACCCCGCCTCCAAACGCGCAGCCGCCGCCAATTGGGCTTGCCGAGCGCGATCGTCTGCCGTCACCTCAAATGCGCCCAGGTGGTGCAGATCGCCCACCGCACCCGCGACGCCAGCCGCCGCCAGACCGTCCAGCCACTGGGCCGCGGTTGTCGGCCGACTTTTCAGGCCAAACGGGTCGGGCGCATCGGCGAGCAACTGCGCCGCAAAAGTGGCTGAAACAGGCGGCATGGTGACCAACGCGCGCCGGGCGCGGCAGCGACGGTACGGCATCGCCGCCCAACCGCCAAGCCCTTGCAGCGCCGCGCGGGTCAGGTCACGATCCGCCGCGCGCGGGGCCGGGTTCCGCCGTTTCGAGTCGCAACTGATGGCTTCGGTTCCGTTTGCCCCGCGGCGGGCGCAACTCGCGTTCGCCTTGCTCTTGGGTTGCTGCGCGGTGGCTCTGCTGACCCCGCTGCGCACGCCCGCGCCGGTTGCCGGCTTGGACACTGGCGATACGGCCTGGATGCTCACTGCGACCGCGTTGGTGCTGCTGATGACGCCGGGGCTGTCGTTTTCTTACGGCGGCATGGTCCGGGCCAAGAACGTGCTGTCGACCATGCTGCAGAGCTTTGTGGCGATGAGCCTGGTGTCGCTGGTGTGGGTGGTGGTCGGGTTTTCGCTGGCTTTTGGCGAGTCGGTCGGCGGGGTCATCGGCGATCCGCGCACGTATTGGATGCTGAGTGGCGTCGGCGCAGCGCCCGAGCCCAGCCTGGCCAAGACGATTCCGTTGGCGCTCTTTGCGCTTTTCCAGCTCAAGTTCGCAATCATCACGCCCGCGCTCATCACCGGCTCGTTCGCGGAGCGGGTCCGGTTCTCCAGCTACATGATCTTCATGGTGTTATTCACGATCGTGGTGTACTGCCCGCTGGCGCACATGACGTGGCACCCGCAAGGGCTGTTGCGGCAGTACGGCGTGCTCGATTTCGCCGGCGGCACGGTCGTCCACATGTCGGCGGGCTGTGCAGCGCTGGCTGGCGCGATTCTGCTCGGTCGCCGCCGGGACCATGCGCCTGGCCAACCGCACGCGCCGGCCAACATTCCGTATGTGCTGCTGGGCACAGGCATGCTGTGGTTCGGCTGGTTTGGCTTCAATGCCGGCTCGGCGCTGACGGCAAGCGGCACGGCGGTGCAGGCGTTCTTGACCACCAACACCGCATCGGCCGCCGCGCTTTTCGCGTGGATTGTGGTGGATGGGATGCGCGGCGTGCGCCCGAGCGCGATGGGCAGCTGCATCGGCGCGGTGGTCGGGCTGGTGGCCATCACGCCGGCGGCCGGTTTCGTGTCGGTGGGTTCAAGCATCGCGATTGGCGTGGTCGCGGCGGTGGTCAGCAACTTTGCGGCGCACTGGAAAAGCAAGTCGCAGTTGGACGACACGCTCGACGTCTTCCCCTGCCACGGCGTGGGCGGCATGGTCGGCATGCTCGCGACCGGCATTGTGGCCGACAAGCGGGTCAACCCCGACGGCGCGGACGGTCTGCTGTACGGCGGCAGTGCACTGTTTGTGGCCCACGTAGTGGCGCTGGTCGCGGTCGCTGCGGCGGTGCTGGTCCTTTCGTACTTGCTGTACAAGGCCGTCGACGCCGTGAGCACGCTGCAGGTCAGCGCGGAGCAAGAGGAACTCGGCCTGGACCTGAGCCAGCACGACGAGACCGTGCGGCCTGCCGAATGAGCACGCAAAGCCCTGCGAGCGAGGACGCCGACGCCCAGGAACTGGCGCGGCTGGGCTACAAGCAGGAACTGCGCCGCGGCCTGGGGCCGTTTGCCAGCTTTGCGCTGTCGTTCTCGATCATTTCGATTCTGACCGGCGCGGTGCAGCTGTACGGCTGGGGCTACAAGCACGGTGGACCCGCGGGCGTCATCGGCGGCTGGGTGCTGGTTTCGCTGCTGACCTTGCCGATGGCGTACAGCCTCGCGCAACTGGCCTCGCGCTGGCCAACGGCCGGTGCGCTCTACCACTGGGCGACCATCTTAGGCGGTCCGGCGTGGGGGTTTGCGACCGCCTGGCTCAACACGCTCGGTCAGGTTGCGATTACGGCGGCCATCGACTACGGCCTTGCCGAGTTTGTGTGCGCGCTGCTCGGCTTGGACGGCGGTCGGCCGACCGTGCTGGCGGTGTA
>CAXRHS010000330.1:0-2780 GCA_964230235.1 Myxococcota bacterium | reverse complement strand
ATTCGGTCGTGGTCTGCAAAACGGTCGGCGATGGGCCGTGCGCGACCAACACCTGTGACCCGCTGACCGGCACCTGCGCACCCAAGCTCGCGCCGCAAGGTACGGCGTGCGACGCCGACGGCAACGCCTGTACCGAGGGCGACACCTGCCAGGGCGGCAAGTGCGCGCCGGGAACCAACGTGTGCAGTTGCGAATCCGACGCCGGCTGCGCCCTATTCGAGGACGACAACCTGTGCAACGGAAAGCTCTTTTGCGACAAGAAGGCGCTGCCCTTCGCTTGCAAGGTCAATCCGGCGACGGTGGTTGCCTGCGGGGTCGGCGCCCCACCGCCTTGCCAAGTCAACGCGTGCAATCCTGCCAACGGCAAGTGCGGCTACGTGGCGGCGGTCGAATTCAGCGCTTGTGAAGACGGCCAGGCCTGCACGGTCGGCGACACCTGCCAGGGCGGCAAGTGCAGTCCCGGCACCGACTTGTGTGCGTGCAAAACCGACGGCGACTGCGCCGCGCAGGAAGACGGCAACCTGTGCAACGGCACCCTGTATTGCGACAAGTCCAAGCTGCCATTTCTGTGCAAGGTCAACCCGGGAACGGTGGTCACCTGCTCAACGGCCGACGATACCAACTGTACCAAGAGAGTATGCCAGGGCGCGACCGGACAGTGCCTGCTGAGCCCAGTGGCCAATGGGCTTGCGTGCAACGACGGCGACCTGTGCACGGCAGCCGACGCATGCAAGGACGGCAGTTGTCAGGGCGGCGGCGGGGTCAACTGCAGCGACGGCAATGCTTGCACCGCGGACGACTGCGACAGCGTCGACGGTTGCTGGCACCTGGCGAGCGGGGCCGCCGCGTGCAACGATGGCAATGCCTGCACCACAGACGCGTGCGACAGCAAGGCCGGCTGCAGCCACGCCGCGGTGGTCGGCGTGTCCTGCAACGACGGCAACGCTTGCACCGCCAACGACAGTTGTGGCGTCGGCGGGTGCCTGGGCCAGGCCGGCGGCTGCGGCGACGACAATCCCTGCACGGACGACGCCTGCGGGCCTGACGGCAAGACCTGCAGCCATACCGACAACGCGGCACCCTGCCCTGGCGGCAGGATGTGTGTCGCCGGCCGCTGTGGCGGTTGCGAAGCCTGGCGGCGACCCCTGCGATGGGGCTGCGAGCTGGTGACGCCCGGTCCGGCCAAAGGGCTGGGCTTGAGCGACGAATGCGAGCGCCAGACCAATGTCAACCGCGAGTCTGCCGAAGACGCGGCCGACCTCGGCGACGGCCGGGTGCTCGCGGTCGGCGCGGCAACCACAGACGGCACTGCCCAGACCTGGGGCTGGGCAGCCTGGCTGAGCGAGAGCGGCAAGGTGCTGCAGCAAAGCACGTATGGCAAACAAGGCGGCGACCGCCTGCTGGCGGTGGCGGCTCGCGGCGGCGGCGCGGCCTGGGCAACCGGAACCGGCGTCGGACCGGCCGGCACCCTGCGACCGTGGGTGCTTGGCCTGGACGCTAAGGGCAATGTGACGGCGGACTTGCGCTTGGATACCTTGCCGGGCGAGAGCGCCGCGGACACCGGTAGCTTTGACGGGGTCACAACGACGACCGCGGGCGCTGGACTCGCGGCTGGCCAGCTGACCCATGCCAAGGCCGGTGGCACCGACGCGTTGCTGGCCGCCTTCGACCCCGCCGGAAAGCTGGTGTGGACCAAGGTCATCGGCAGCGAATCCAGTGGCCAGGCCGCCGTGCAGGATCGGCTGTGGGCAGTCGCGGCCGCCGGCGACGGCACCGGCTATATCGGCGCCGGTCACCGCGGCCACGCCAAGACCGCGGCCAAACAACAGGACGGCTGGCTGGTCAAGGTCGACCCCAACGGCAACTTGCTGTGGAGCAAGACCTACGGCGGCGACGGCTGGGACGGCCTGTTCGCGCTCGCGGTGGGCCCCAAGGGCGACCTTGCGGCGGTCGGCGTCGTCGGCCGGCCCGATGCGGCAGGCGCGGGCAATGGCTGGTGGCTGCGGACGGATGCCAACGGCCAACTGCTGGCGCAGACGCAACTCTCGGGCCACGGCGACGATGTGTTGCGGGTGGTCGCCTTTCACCCCGCTGGCGGTTGGACGGCGGGCGGGCTGCAAGCGGTGAACCACGCAGGCGACGCGGCGTGGGCGGCGACCTACGATCGCGGGCACGCCTGGGCGGTACGGCTGAGCGACGCAGCCACGGTGGTCTGGCAGCGCACCTACGACGACCTCGGCGATGATCGGATGCTGGGTGGGCAAGGCCTCGCCAACGGCGACTTGCTGCTGGCCGGCGACAGCCAGGCCATCGTGCTAGACCCCAAGAAGCCGCCGACGACGGACAAGCCGGACGCCTTGGTCCTGCGGGTCGACGGGGCGACCGGCGACGACGCTTGCCCGTGCCAGTTTTTTGAGCGCCATGTGCTTGGCGCGACGCCGGCCGCGCTGTACGGCGTGGCCACGGCGACTGCGACGACCTTTGTGGCAGCCGGCGACACGCCGGGAAGCGCTGGCGCAAATGACGGTTGGTTGCACGCGTTTGACGCCGAAGGCAAGGTGCTGTGGAACAAAGTGCTACCACGACCCGGCAACGATGGCCTGCGCGCAATTGCCCGAGGCGGCGACGGCAACCTGCTCGCGGCGGGTTGGACCTCAAGCGGCGGGGCCGGCGGTCAGGACGGCTGGGTCATCGCCATCGATGCCTCAGGCAAGGTCGTCGCCGACAAGACCTTTGGCGGAACCGGCGAAGATGGCTTTCGGGCGGTGACAGCGCTGCCG
>CAXRHS010000329.1:0-2473 GCA_964230235.1 Myxococcota bacterium | reverse complement strand
CCGCCTGGGATGGTGAGCGCGACGGTGGTGGACGCCCAGAAATACACGGTCTTTCCGATGGGTACCTGTAAAGGCAAGCCGGGGGCCGCGGGGCAGTGCCAGCCCTGTTCGCCGACCCTGGCATGCGAAGGCCAGACGACGTGCTCGTCCGTCCAGCAGCCGCTCATCAGTGCGCCGCTGGCCAGCGAAGCGACGCCGGTGGCCGAGCAGCAATACTGTCTGCGCGCTTGCACCGCGCACAGCGACTGCGACTCCGGTTACGAGTGTCGGGCTGTCGGCGAGTCGCTGCAGACGGCGGTGTTTCGATGTGTGCCCGAGATCGGCGTCAAACAGGCCCGCTGCGAAGGCTCGGCGTACTCGATTTTTGGCGGTGCGCCCGTGTCGCCCAACCAGGGCATCGCCGCCGCCGACGGCAAGGTTACGGTCGCCATCAACCCGGGTGACGCGGCCGTGGTTTGCCGCTATGGCTATCTTGACCCGAAAACCGGCGAGTTCGTGCCCTTGACGATTGGTGTGACAAGAAAACTCTTTGCGTTTCCTGGACAACAGGTCAAGAACGTCATTGTTCACGTCACCGTTCCGCTCGACCGCACGCTGCGGGTGCGCATGGAGGGCGTGCCGCTGGGGACCGACGCCAACGGGCAACGGCAACTCTACGCCGGACTGGACCTCGGGGCCGAGGGCTACATTCCGCTCGGCTCGGTGTCCACCTACGCGCGCACCGACACCTTGGTGTTTGACCGCCAGCCCGCGCCGTCGCTGTGGTCGGGCGAAAACGGCGACTTGCGCTACGAGGTCTACGGCGGGCTGTCGCAAGTCTATGGGGCGGCGCCGAGCAGCATGTCGCAGGCCACCGACGTCGACCCGCGCGGGTTTGCCCGCTACGCGACGCTGGCCGCCGGCGCGCCCAAGGTCGCGATGTCAGAGGCCAACTTGCAGGCGGTTGTCGCCCTGGACGCGGCGGGCGAGCTCAAAGTGGCGGTGGGCGAGGGCGGCGCGATTTTGCATTGGACTGGCGGGACCTTTACCCCACAGGCCAGTCCAGTTACCTCGGATTTGACGGCTGTTTGGCTGAATCCAAAGGGAAATGGCGACGGATGGATCGGCGCAAAGGACGGTCGCCTGTTGCGCAAAGGGCCGCTCGGCTGGCAGGTGTGGCCGCAGGTGGCGCCGCGGCCGGTGGTCGCCATCGCCGGTCGCAGCGGCGACGACGCTTGGCTGGTCGACAGCGCGAGCCAGTTGATGCACTGGAACGGCGCGGTGTGGCAGCAAGTGCCGGGTCCGTGGCCGGTAGCCGGACCGCAACCCAAGAACGACCCCAAGCCGCCACCCAACCAGCTTCGGGCCTTGTGGCACGCTCTGAACGGCGACCTCTACCTTGCCGGCGACAGTGGCGTATTCTTGCGGCTGCCGGCGGCGAAGCAGACCCAGACCCCGACCTTTGATGGCCTGAACGCCGGCACCCAGTGGACGCTGCACGGGCTGTGGGGCGACGCCGATGGCGTGCTGTGGTTGGTGGGCGACCGCGGGTTTGTGGGCCGGCACGTGCTGGGGGCGACCAAGATCTACCCGACCAAGACCGAGCAGCCGCTTTTTGCGGTGCGCGGACTTGGCGGGGCAGCGCCGGTGGATGTCGTGGGCGGTCGCGGCACCTGGCTGCGGGTCCACCAGGGCGGCGAAGTGGTCGACCACTCGGATCCGGACCTGCGCGTCGATCTCAAGGGTTGGATGCCGATGTTCGATGGTGGTCGGGTCGCGGCGGGCCAGCCGATCCTGCGGCTTGGACCCTATCTGGAGTTTCCGTGGTTGCAGGTTCCCGCGCAAGGTCAGCCGGTTACGGGTGAGAACGGTAGCTACAAGGTGATGTGGACCGCCAAGCCCGGCACCGATCCGACCTTGAACCTGGTGCGCATTACCGATGCCGGCTACAACACCCGCTGGGAGTTGTTCGTGCGCGGCACCGTCACCACCGCGCAACTGCCGAACTTTGCGGCGATGGGCGCCGGCAATCCGCTGCCGGGCGGCACCAACTACATCCGCATCTGGCGCATCTACGCGCCCGGGACCGAGATCGACAGCTTCTCGACCAAGAACCTGAGCAACAGCAGGTGGGTGTCGTGGGCCTACCATGTGCGCAGTACCGACGAGCCCAAAGTCACTCCGCAGGTGCCAGACGCGGTGCCGACCAAGGAACTGCCCAAGCAGGGGCTGCCGCCGTGGTCACCCAAGTAGCGTGCGGTTCACGGTAGCGATCCGGGCTTGCCGAACAATCGGCACGTTTTTCAACGACTGCCCATGGCCTGTTCCGTCGGCCGCAGGCTGGCGACCTTGCTGGAAAATTGCCGCTTGATGGCGTAGCCGGGCCTACGCGTTGGGATGGCCCCGATCATTGAAGTCCGATGGGCGCGGCGATGGCACCGCGGCACGTGGCCGAGGCAGATCGGAAGAGCGTCGTGGAGGGAAAGAGTGTTAA
>CAXRHS010000328.1:0-2072 GCA_964230235.1 Myxococcota bacterium | reverse complement strand
CGATCAACTCGCGCTGTTCCGCCGGCGATCGGTGGGAATCGTGTTCCAGTCCTTCCACCTCATCCCCACCATGACGGCGCTGGAGAACGTTGCCGTGCCGCTGGAACTGGCGGGTCGCGCGAATGCGTTCGACCTTGCCGCCGACGCGTTGCGCAGTGCGGGGCTTGGCCATCGCCTGACGCACTATCCGGCGCAGCTTTCGGGCGGGGAGCAGCAGCGCGTTGCGGTTGCACGCGCGTTTGCGAATGGACCGGCGCTGGTGCTGGCCGATGAGCCCACCGGCAATCTCGATTCCAACACCGGCGCTTCGATCGTGGACTTGATGTTCACCACGCAGGCGCGCATCGGCTGCACGCTGTTGCTGATCACCCACGACGGGAACGTCGCCAAGCGCTGCCGCCGCCACCTGCGCATGGAGGACGGCCGGCTGCAACCGGAGACGCCGGTGCGGGTCGCACTGTGACCGCGCCTCTGTCCCTGCGCCTGGCGCTGCGGGAACTGCGCGGCGGCCTGCGTGGGTTCCGCGTATTTCTCGCAGTGTTGGCGCTGGGCGTCAGCATCATCGCCGCGGTCGGGTCGTTGTCGGCCTCGCTCGTGGACGGCCTGCGCGGCAACGCGCGGGCGCTGCTGGGCGGCGACATCGAACTCGATCTTGCGACGGGGCCGGCCACGGCAGCGCAGCTTGCGTATCTACGCGCGAATACGGTGGAGATCTCCGCCGTGCGCGACATGCGGGCGATGGCACGGCCGGCAGAAGGCCTGCCCACTCTCGTGCAGCTTAAGGCGGTGGACGGGGCGTACCCGCTGTATGGGGTAGTGGAGCTCGACCCGCCCATGAGCCTCGACACCGCGTTGGCGACGGTCGATGGCGTCGCCGGCGCTGTCGCGGAGAAGGAGCTGTTCGAGCGGCTGGGCATTGGCGTGGGCGACAGCGTCACCGTGAACGACGCGATTTTTGCGGTACGGGCTGTGATCCTGAGCGAGCCGGACCGCACGGCGAGCCCTTTTTCGCTCGGTCCGCGCCTGATGATCGCCGATGCCGCGTTGGCGGCGACGGGGTTGGTGCAGCCGGGCAGCTTGATCGACCACGAATACCGGTTGCGATTGACGCCAAACGAGAACCTGGAAGCGTGGACGGCGGCGCTGCGTGCGTCGTTTCCCGACGCCGGTTGGCGCCTGCGCACCTACGCCACGTCGCAGCCGCAGGTGCAGCGCTTTGTCGACCGCTTCGGCGCGTTCCTGACGCTGGTCGGTCTGACCGTGCTGGTGCTGGGCGGCGTGGGCGTCGCCAATGCGGTGCAGAACTACATCGCCTCGCGCACCGAGACGATCGCAACGCTCAAGTGCCTGGGCGCCGACGGCGCGCTCGTCTTCCGTATCTACTTCTGGCAAGTCGGCGCGTTGGCGGGAATCGGCATCGCGATCGGATTGGTGCTGGGGGCATTGGCACCGCTGATGGCACCACCGTTGATCGGCGACAGCCTGCCCGTGCCACTGACGTTCGCCATCCAACCGGCGGCGCTGGCGATTGCAGCGCTGTATGGCGCCCTGACCACATTGGTGTTCGCGCTGTGGCCTTTGGCACGGGCCCGCGACATTCCGGCGGCCGGCCTGTTCCGCGCTGTCGTGGCGCCATCAAGCCGCCTGCCGCGCGCGCGCTATACCGTCGTCCTGGCCGCAGCGGCGGCCGTGTTGATCGCGCTCGCCATTCTTGGCGGGGGCAACCGACTGTTCGCGATGTGGTTTGTCGGCGGCGCGATCGCGGTTTTGGTGGGCTTTTGGCTTACGGCGGCCGCCGTGGTGCGTGTCGTTCGGCTGTTGCCGCGGCCACGCAATCCGATGGTGCGATTGGCGGTTGCCGCGCTGGTGCGTCCGGGCGCGCCGACGGCCAACGTGATGTTGTCGCTGGGAGCGGGCCTGAGCGTACTCGTTTCCGTGGCGCTGCTCGACGCCAACCTCACTCGCGAGGTCCAAAGCGAGGTGCCCGACAAGGTTCCTGCCTTTTTCTTCATGGACATCCAGGCTGAACAGGCCGACGCCTTTGATCGGCTGATGGGCGCCACGCCCGGCGT
>CAXRHS010000327.1:0-4855 GCA_964230235.1 Myxococcota bacterium | reverse complement strand
CCTATGGCCAAGTGGCCACCGTGTTGGGCTCGCCGCGAGGCGCCCGCGCCGTTGGCTATGCGATGTTCTTTGTGCGCGGTGGCGACGTGCCATGGCACCGCGTCGTCAATGCCAGGGGCATGATCTCGTTTGGTGGCGAAGTGGACCGCCCGCCCTTGCAGCGCGAGATGTTGCAGGCCGAAGGGGTGCGCTTTGACGATGCACACCGCATTGTCGCGTTTGAGCAGTTGCTGTGGCGCCCGGAGCGCGTGCACGCCGAGCCGTTGCCCATGTGACCGACCACAGTCGCTGCCTTGTGTCCGAGCGGACATCCGGGTCGCGCTCTCGCAAACTAACCATCTGAACCCAAAGAGCTGCTGCACCGCCGGCTGCCGGCACGGTTCCTGCACGCCGGCCTCTGAACCGTGCGCGAATGCAGCGCCTGGTCGAGGAACCCGATGGAACACCAGGCACCTACGGCGGCATCGCCGCAAAAGAAAGCACTCAAGCGCACCCTCAAAGCCGACCCGCTAAAAGAATTCATGGGGTTCCGTCGGCCTGGCCTTGGCAACCGCCGGGGCGCAGCCGGAAAGGAAGCCGCACTGGCGCCCGCGACCGCCCAGGTCGTGCCGATTCGACCCCCACAAGTCGTCGCAAAGCAACCGGCTGCCGCGCCCGCGCCGATCGCCGGTCCGTCGTTGGCCGAGACCATGGCGCAGTTCGCGCCGCCTGCGTTCGCCGGAGCGGTGTCGGCGATCGCGGCGCCGGTCGAGTCCGCCATCGGCGCCTCGCCGATCGCGTCGATCGCGCCCATGCCCGCCATCGGTGCGGCGATCGGCGGCGTGGTCAGTGCCTTCGGCGCTGGCGGCATCGGCGGCGGCGGGTTGTGACAGCAAGCCTGCCAAGACCGATCGACGCGCCGCCACATGGCAAGGTGCTCGCCAGGCGAGGCCCTGTGACGCCCAAATGGCGCCCTGGGCGTGAGTCCCGTCGCCGACCAGTCTGCCCAGCGCTCTGAAACGACAAGAGATTTTCAGCGTCTGGACCGCGTTGCTTTCTAATGCGGCGGCCCGTATGCTCGCGAGGCTGTCCCCCGGAGGCCCCTATGCGCTCGTTCCTGTGTCACCGCACCATCGGTTTCGGCGTCTTGACCGCGTTCCTGCTCGCCCTTTGCGCTGCCTGTACGGACGCGGGCGGCGGCGACGGCAACTCCGGCGCCGAGGGCGACGGCGTCACCGGCAACGAAACCGGCCGCGCCGTGGGCGGCGAAGAGACGGTCGGCACCACCGATACCGCGATCAGCGATAGCGCGACCGCGGGCGAAACCGTCGCCCCAACGGACGATACCAGCGGCACCGGCGGCGAAACCGGCTCGACGCTCGACCTCGGCAGCCCCGAGGCAGGCGGCGGCGACGCGACCGCGGCGTGCCCCGGCGGCCCGGGCTGTGCCTGCAAGGCCAACAGCGAGTGCGACAACGGCTTTTGCATCGACACCCCGGCCGGCAGTCAGTGCGCCAAGCCGTGCATCGACAAGTGCGCCGAGGGCTTTGCGTGCAAGAACGTACAGGGCTCGGGCGGTGATACGGTGGCACTGTGCCTCGCGCTATTTCCGCGGTTGTGCGAGCCGTGCGGCAGCGACGCCGATTGCCTCAAGGGCGGCTCCGACGCGCTGTGCGTGCCCTATGGCGACGGCAAGGCCATCCTGCCCGGTGCCTTCTGCGGTGGCGCTTGCGATGACGCCAACAACAAGTGCCCGACGGGCTACGTGTGCGGCGACGTGACCTCGCTGTCGGGCGCCAAAGGCAAGCAGTGCAAGAAGGTGACCGGTGAATGCGCCTGCAGCCCCAAGGCCAGCGAACAGAAGTTGAGCACCGTGTGCGGCGTCGCCAACGCCTTCGGCACCTGCCCCGGCAACCGCGTGTGCAGCGACAAGGGCCTCTCGGCCTGCGACGCGCCGACGCCCGCGACCGAAACCTGTGACGGCGCCGACCAGGACTGCGACGGCAAGACCGACTAAGAGACCTGTGATGACGGCAACCCCTGCACCAAAGACGGCTGCGACAGCGCCACCAAAGCGTGCAAGAACGAACCCTTGACCGGGCCTTGCGACGACAGCAGCGCGTGTACGCTCGGCGACACCTGCAGCAACGGCGCGTGCAAAGGCAACCCCAAGAATTGCGACGACGGCAACCCGTGCACCGGCGACACCTGCGACGCCGCCAAGGGTTGCACCTACGCCCAGCAAACCGGCCCTTGCCAGGGCGACAACAAATGCGAGACCGGCGCCACCTGCGAAAACGGCCTGTGCGTCGGCGGCAAAGCCAAGAACTGCGACGACAACAACCCGTGCACCATCGACACCTGTGACTTGAAGACCGGCGAGTGCGCCAACAAGCAGGTGGACGCGCCCTGCGACGACGGCAACAAGTGCACCACCGCCGATGTGTGCGTGGCCGGCAAGTGCGAAGGCAAGTCCAAGAGCTGTGACGACAGCAACGCGTGCACCGACGACACCTGCGACCCGGCGACCGGCTGCAAGCTGGCCAGCAACAGCGACCCCTGCGACGACGGCAGCGCCTGCACCAGCAAAGACACCTGCGTGGACGGCGACTGCAAAGGCAGCGCGGTCAAGTGCGACGACGGCAGCGCGTGCACCACCGATTCGTGTGACCCCAAGACCGGTTGCAAGACCGAGCCCATCGCCACGGCGTGCGACGACGGCAACGCCTGCACCATCAACGATGCTTGCAGCGGCGGCGCCTGCGCCGGCGTAGCCAAGAACTGCGACGACGGCAACGGCTGCACCACCGACACCTGTGACCCCAAGAACGGCGGCTGCGTCAAGACCAACAACACCGACCCCTGCGACGACAAAAATGCCTGTACGACCAAAGATATCTGCGCGGCGGGCGAGTGCAGCTCGGTGCCGGTGGACTGCAACGACAAAGACCCATGCACCAACGACACCTGCGACAACCAGACCGGCTGCAAGCACGCCACGGTCTCGACCAGCTGCGACGACGGCAATGCCTGCACCAACGGCGACTTGTGCGGCAGCAATGGCTGCGAGGGCAAGCCGGTCAGCTGCGACGACAAGAATCCGTGCACCGACGACACCTGCGACAAGGCGGCCGGCTGCAAGTACAGCCAGAACACCCAGCCCTGCGACGACGGCGACTCGTGCACCAAGAACGACGGCTGCAAGGACGGCGTGTGCGCCGGCACCGGCGGCCAGAAGTGCGACGACGGCAACCTGTGTACCACCGACAGTTGTTCGCCATCGGCCGGCTGCGTGTTTGCCAACAACAAGCTGGCCTGCGACGACGGCGACTCGTGCACCGAAAGCGAAGCCTGCGCCAACGGCAGCTGCCAACCTGGCAAGCCGATCGCGTGCGATGACGGCAACCCTTGCACCGACGACGCCTGCAACCCGGCCAACGGCACCTGCGGGTTCACGCCCAACAAAGCCGCGTGCAACGACGGCAAGATCTGCACTGTCGGCGACGCGTGCAGTGCAGGCAAGTGCACCGGCACCGCCAAGAACTGCAACGACAACAACCAGTGCACCGTCGACGCCTGCAACCAGACCAACGGCAGCTGCACCAACACCAACTCGACCGCCGGCTGCGATGACGGCAGCTTCTGTACCCAAAACGACACATGCGCGGCCGGCAAATGCCAGGGCGCGACCGTGCCCTGCGACGACAACAACCCGTGCACCACCGACAGCTGCGACCCGAAGTCGGGCTGCGTCAACGCGACCAACACCGCTGCCTGTGACGACAAGAACGCCTGCACCAAGGCGGACACCTGCAGCGACGGCGCGTGCGTCGGCACCAAAGTCGACTGCAACGACAACAACACCTGCACCGACGACGTCTGCAACCTGCTGACCGGCTGCGCCAACAACCCGAACATCGGCACCTGCACCGACAACAATGCGTGCACGACCGGCGACAAGTGCAGCAGCGGCAACTGCATCTCCACGCCGCTCAACTGCGACGACAAGAATCCGTGCACAACCGACTCGTGCGACAAGCTCAAGGGTTGTGCGCATGTCAACAACACCGCGACCTGCAACGACGGCACGGTGTGCACCGACAGCGACGTGTGCGCCGTCGGCAAGTGCGCCGGCAAGCCGGTCAGCTGCGACGACAACAACGTCTGCACGGCCGACAGCTGCGATGCGGTCAAGGGTTGCGCCAACCTCGCCAACGCCGCGACCTGCACCGACAACGACGCCTGCACCGTCGGCGACGGCTGCGTGGGCGGAGCCTGCGTGACCAAGCCTGCGATTTGCAACGACAGCACGGTGTGCACCGACGACAGCTGCGACAAGCTCAAGGGCTGCGTGTTCACCAACAACACCATGGCCTGCAACGACGGGTCGGCGTGCACCGGCAAGGACACCTGCGCCGCCGGCGCTTGCGCGGGCATCGCCATCACCTGCGACGACGCCAACCCGTGCACGACCGACACTTGCGACAAACTCAAGGGGTGTGTGTTCACCAACAACACCGCGCCCTGCGACGACAAGAGCCTGTGCACCGACACCGACACCTGCACCACCGGCAGCTGCGTAGGCAAGGTCGTGGTGTGCAACGACAGCAAGGTGTGCACCACCGACACCTGCGATCCGGCCAAGGGCTGCGTCTTCACCAACAACACCGCGGCGTGCACCGACGACAATGCGTGCACCGACAAAGACCTGTGCAATGCCGGCCTCTGTTCGCCGGGAGCTGCGCTGACCTGCAACGACAACAACCTGTGCACGACCGACAGCTGCGACAAGCTCAAGGGCTGCGTGTTCACCAACAACGCACTGGCGTGCGACGACAAGAACGCATGCACCACCGGCGACAAGTGCGCGCTGGGC
>CAXRHS010000326.1:0-2127 GCA_964230235.1 Myxococcota bacterium | reverse complement strand
CGCCGGGGCGGTGTGGGTCGTGGGCACGACCAACGGCGACGTCGATGGCGCAGGGCCTCTGGTCGCGCCGACCGCCGGCGACACTGGCGTCTACTTTGCGCGGTTCGATCCGCTGACCGGCAAACAGAACCTGATCAAGGTATGGAACACGGCAACGCTGCGCGAAGGCGCCATCGACATGCAGTGGGACGCGCAGAACACCCGCCTGGTTGCGCTCATCCAGACCTCCAACGTGGATGGCGGCGACCTGTCGCCGCAACTGCTGACCATCAACCCCAGCACGGGTGCCATCGCCAGTTTGTGGGCGTTCAAGGGCGACAACCAGAACAAGAACCCGACCGGGTTGCACCTGGACTTCGCCGCCAACATCTACGTGGCTGGTCGGACGCAGTTTGGGATTGCCGGAGCGCTGTCGACCACCGGCACTGCCAATGGCGGCATCTACCTGTACAAGATTACGCCGCTTGGCAAGACCACGTGGCTGCAGCAGTGGGGCAGCCCGGAATTCGACTACGGCGGCGGCGTCGTCACCGATGGCGCCGGCAAGGTCTACGCAACCGGTTTTGTCCAGGGCCTGGCGACTGGCGCGCAAGTGGGCGCCAAGTACGCCGGCAGCAACGGCAGCGGTTGGGGCTTTGGCGGCGACCTGGTGGTGGCGCAATTCGACGAGGTCAGCGGCAAGCAGAACTGGTTGTACCAGACCGGCACCGCGGGCGGCGACGCTGGCCAGCACCTGGAATTCCAGACGGGCAAGCTCGGCGGCGTGATGGTATTCGGTTTCTCAACCGGCAACATGGAGACGCTAGCCGCGACCAGCAAATACGGCGGGCAGGATCTGGTGTACCTCAAGCTGACGGCGTTCGGCACCTTGCAGAGCACCCGTCAGGTTGGCACCGCGGCCAACGACGCGGTCGGCAAGGTGTTCAAGGCCGCCAATGGCAGCAATCTGTGGCTGCCAGGCTGGTCCGAGGCCGATTGGATTGGGCAGAGCCCGGATGCTTGCGCGCCGCAGACCTCGCGCGAGGCGTTCCTGGCGCGCTGGTGCGTCACTGCGCCGCTGGCGCCGCCGGTGAACTGATCCGGGGTTGCAGCGCGGCGCGGGACAAGCCCCCCGCCCTACGTCCGTGTCATGCCGGTAGGGCGGGTCCTTGTGGCCCGCCGCCTGCGATCTAGCGCAGTGCGGCCTCGATCGCGCCTATTCGTACAAGACCAGCCAACTGCGCTTGTTGATGCTCGCCCCAAAGCCGCCTTGGGGCTTGGGGTTGGGCTTGGGCACGTAATCGGCACCTTTGAACAGACCTTTGTAGGTCACGGTGTTGCTGCCGCCAATTTTCATCGCCGCGGTGACGTCGATCCGGTAGGGCCGCACATCCTGGCCTGGGCACCAACCGCCGCGGCCCAGGTACCAGGTGCCGAACTGGTTGGGCACGGTGCCGTCTTTGTCCACGGCTTCCGCGCAGCCCATGAACACCCCGGCGACCGGATGGCTGTGGGTGAATTCCTGGCCGTTGATGCCAAAGTGGTGGGTGTGGTTGCAAAATTCGGCGCAGTTGTCCAGCTCGGTGCCAAAGCCGTGGCCAGTAATCAACGCATAGAGCTCGACCTTCTTGGTTGTCGCGGGAATGTCCACGGTCAACGGCTTGTATTTCTTGTTGTAGTCCTGATAGAACGGCCCACCGCCGAACAGGTCGACCAGTTTCTTGGGCCGCAGCGCCGAGCCGCGTTTCTGAAACCGCAGCGCAAAATCGACCATCGGCAAGTTGGCCGCGTCAAACTTGATGCGGTGCTTGCCGCCGGCGCGAAAGTAGACCAGCGATGGCGTGACGTCGCTGACCCAGCGGCCTTCGCGGTGGTACGGCGTAATCCAGCGCGCGAACTCCAGCGAGCAACCGCAAGGACACGCCGAAAAGCCGCTGCCGTCGCCTTTGCAGGTCGCTTTGTGCTCGATCGGCGTACCGTCCAAGTTGCTGCACGAGCAGGTCGCTTGTTCGGCTGGCGTGCCTTTCTTGGCCGCGACCGGTGCAATGTAGCCCTTGCACGGGGCGGTCGGCGAGCAGTCGTCCGCGAGCTTGCAGGTCGCTGTGGTATCGCCACACAGGCCCATGACTTCTTTGACTTCAGCGATGT
>CAXRHS010000325.1:0-4834 GCA_964230235.1 Myxococcota bacterium | reverse complement strand
TGGCCATCGCCAGCTTTTCGCCGCTCCTCGAGCCCGAGCGGTCGATGGCGAAGCCGACTTGGACCGCGCTGCGCTCTTTGCCCGGTGTCTGGGGTTCGTTGCGCGCGACCACGCGCACCAACACATGGCGGCGACTGCGGTGGCGAGCCCGGCCGTAGCGGCGATCCGGCATGGCCTGCAGGCTGACGATGCCTTCGCCGTCGTTGTCGCGGCTGTCATCGGCGGTGGGGGTCGGGTTGGTTTGCTTGCTACGGGGCATGTTACTCCTCCTCGGCGCCAGGGGCGCTCATGTACTTCTTGAGTTTTTCGGCCTGGCGCAGGAGCTCCTGCACCCGGCGGTTGGCGGCCGTCGACAGCGGCCGGCGCACATGCAGTTCAACGCCGTCTTCAAGGACGAAGCGTTCCCACTGACTGCGCTGTGCGGACGCTTCTGGCCGCGGAGCCGGCTCCGCGAACAGCTTGCCTTGCGAGCTGGGCGACGCACGGGCCGAGGACAGGGTGGGCTGCCAGCGGCCGGCGAGCAGATCGTCGTCGGAGACGGTGTCGAGTTCCGCTCGGATGGCGGCCAGCTGGCGGCCGTCGTCTTGCAGCTGGCGAATGGCGCGCAGGCGCGGGACGTGGCCAGCGGGATAGCGGGCGGCGGAACCAGCGCCAGTCGGACCGGCCAGCAAGCCGTTGAGCATGTAATAGCGAATCGTGCGCGGGGTAACGCTGGTGACCTTGGACAGATCTTCCAGGCTCAGCGAATCGGGGTTGGCTTGCTGCGGCGGCGTGTGGCCCATCGGTGCGTCCTTGTCGTGCAACTGTGGCGTCGGAGTGCCGGCGGATGGCGCCGTGCGTGCAATCGATTATAACAGTTGTCGTGTAAACTGTCAAGTGCGAAGTTCGCGGCGTTGCCCGGGTCTCGACAACGCCCGCTGCGCGACACCGAGCCTTTTTTGCCACACCCGCGTCACAAGGACCGCTTGTGCCGTTGCACGCCCCGCCCGCGCGCGCAAACTTGCCAGCCGGTCTGCGGCGCCCGCGGGCCACAAGGGTGGGCCCATGCACGACAATCCAGGCTACGACGCGCTGACTGGCGCCGACTTTGAGGCGGCGGTCACCCTGGACGCCCGCGCAAATGCCTCGGCGCGGCCGAGGCCGCAATACCTGAAAAAGCGTCTCGACGCGGCGCTGCGCGATCCCAAGCACCACTTGCAGGTTGCGGCGCGCCTGCGCGGCCAGTTGGCCGGCTTTGCGCTGGCCCGGGTGCAAGACGGCGAGTTCGGGCTTGCAGACCTGCGGGTGGTGTTGGAGACGGTAGCGGTCGATCCCGCCGCAGGCCGGTGCGGCCTTGGGCGCGGGCTGCTGGCGGCACTCGCTGCGTTGGGCAAGCACAAAGGTGCGACTGCGATGACCACCCAGATTCGCTGGGACGAGACCGCGCTGGCGGGCTTCTTTGCGCGCGCGGGCTTTTCGCTCGCCGCGCGGCAGGTCTTGGAACTAGGCGTCGCCACGGCGAAACTGGAAGACGAAGACGCCGAACCGCTTAGCGTGCGGGCGGTGCGGCTGCTGCGGCCGGGCGATGTCGACGCCATTGCGCGCATTGACGCCCAGCGCAGCGGGCGCGACCGTCGCGGGTACGTCGCCCGCAAAGTCGAACAGGCGTTGCAGGAGTCGGCGCTACAGGTGTCACAGGTCGCGATCGAAGACGGTGCGGTCGTGGGGTTCGCGCTCGCTAGCGTCGACCACGGCGACTTTGGCCGGGTCGCGCCGACGGCGGTCTTGCATACGCTTGGCGTGCAGCCTGGCCATGCCGAAAAAGGGTACGGCACCGCACTGCTTGCGCAGTTGACGAACAACCTCAAGGGCTTGTTGGTGGACCGCCTGCGCACCGAAGTCGCGTTCGCAGACGTTGGCCTGGCGCAGTGGTTTGCGGCGCGCGGGTTTGCGCCTTCGCAGGCGCTCGCGCTGCAGCGGTCGATCGGGCGCTAGCTTTGCGCGTCGAAATCGCTGCTACTGGCTAATTGGCGGCGGTGTGGCCTTGAACATCGGCCCAGGCATCGCAAACACGGCGCGGCCCGCCACCGGATTGACCAGAATCGCGAACGCAATCCACAGCGAAATCGCGATAAGGGCCACCGTGCACACAGCAACAACGACAGCCAGTTGCGGGGCATGCAGCGCTTCCTTGGCAATGCGCGCAACGAAAAGCACGTCGATGTCGAACAGGAAGGCGAACAGCAGCTTGCTGTGGAACCCGAATGCGTAGGTCAACACGCAAAAAATCACCAGGAACGTGCAGTCTACGCTCAAGACCACTGCTGGGTCGGGCAGCTTGCCTTCGGCCAGGCCGGCGAGCGCCCACCAGTTCATGACCCAGTTGAAACTGAAGGTCGTAAACAGGGTGCCGCCCAGCATGTTCTTGTTGGCCAGCGCCATCAGACCGGCAAGCAACTGGCCACCAGCGCCAAAAAGCAAGCAGAACATCGAGGCCGTGCGCAGCGCAGCGGGGGACACCGACAGGCCAAACGCAATCGGCAACAGCGCCGCGCAGCCAATCGACAGGCCCAGCAGCCCGAGCGGCGTGGGTTCAGCGAACACGGGCGACGGCACGGCGGCAGAAGCGGGTGTACTCATGGTCAAACCTCGCAGCGGTCGCTTCCTGGCGGCGACAACGCCTGTAGTCCCAAGCCGCTAGGGGCGAGCGGGGAATGGTGCCTCGAAGCCCGGCGGCGGATACTGCGCCATCAAATCGAACACTTCGCCGCGCACGCGCGCCAACTCCGCCGGGTCTTCCTTGCCGCGAATCGCCCGCGCAATCCAGCGACCGACCGCGCGCATGTGGTCCTCGCGCAGCCCGCGCGACGTCAGACTCGGTGTGCCGACGCGCACGCCCGAAGGATTCATCGGCGGCTGGGGATCGAACGGAATGCTGTTGAAGTTGGCCTCCAGCCCGGCAAGGTCCATCGCCTTGGCGGCCTGTTTGCCGGTCGCGCCAAGCGGCATGGTGCTGAAAAGCACCAGGTGGTTGTCGGTGCCGCCGGTCACCACGGCCAGGCCCTCGCTCGCCACGGTGTCGGCAAGGGCGCGCGCATTGGCAACCGTTTGCGCCGCGTAGGCCCGAAAGGCCGGCTGCGCCGCCTCTTTGAGCGCAACCGCCACGGCCGCCGTGGTGTGGGTGTGGGGACCGCCCTGCAAGCCCGGAAACACCGCCTTGTCGCTGGCCCCTGCGTGCGCGGCCTTGCACAACAACAGGCCGCCGCGCGGCCCGCGCAGGGTCTTGTGGGTGGTGGTGCTGACGGCCGCGGCGTAGGGCACCGGGCTCGGGTGGACGCCGCCGGCGACAAGTCCGGCGATGTGCGCCATGTCGGCGACCAGCAAGGCGCCAACTTCTGCGGCAATCTCGGCAAAGCGGTCAAACGCGACGATGCGCGGGTAGGCGGTGCAACCGGCGACGATGAGCGCGGGCTTGAATTCGCGCGCTTGGGCGGCAATCGCGTCGAAATCGAAGCGGTGCGACACTGGATCGACGCCGTAGTGCGCGAATTCAAAGAACCGCGACGTAGCCGAGACCTTGTGGCCGTGGGTCAAGTGACCGCCGGCCGGCAGACCCAGCGCCAGGATGCGCTGGTTGGGCGCACCCTGCGGCAAGAGCGCGCAGTACATCGCAAGGTTGGCGGGCGAACCGCTGTACGGTTGCACGTTGGCGTGGTCTGCCCCAAACAGCGCCTTGGCGCGCGCAATGGCCAACTCCTCAATGGGATCGATCAGTTGCTGACCCTCGTAGTAGCGCTTGCGCGGATAGCCCTCGCTGTACTTGTTGGCGAGCACGCTGCCAGCGGCTTCGAGCACGGCCCGCGAAGCATAGTTTTCGCTTGGGATGAGCTTGGCGCAGTAGAATTGGCGGGCGCGCTCTTGCGCCATCAGATCCGCGAGTTCTGGATCGGCGTCGTCCAGGGCCAGCGGCGCTTGGGTCGAATCGGTCATCCTGTGCTCCTTGGGTGCGCGGTCTGGCCGACCGGCGGCGGCTTGGTCAGCGATCGGGTAGGACCGCGATGCACTTGAGTTCAATGGCAATCGGTGTGGGCAGGCAGTTGATTTCCAAGGTGGTCCGGCAGGGGGGATCGACGGCAAAGTACTCCGCCCACAGCCGGTTGTAGGCCGGGAAGTCGGCGGCCATATTGGTCAGGTACACCGTCACGTCCACCAGGTCTTCCCAGCGGGCGCCGGCGTCTTCCAAGACTGCCCGGACATTGGCAAATACGCTGCGGCACTGCACCTCGATGTCATAGGCGACGATGTGGCCATCGCCATCGAGCGCGACACCTGGAATCGCCTTGCTGCCGCGCGCGCGCGGTCCGATGCCGCTCAGAAACAGCAGGTTGCCCACCCTGCGGGCGTGCGGATAGTGGCCGACCGGCTCTGGCGCGCGCTGGCTGTGCAGGGAACTGTCGCTCACGGTACCTCCAGGGTCAGTACGCCACACACACGTTCTTGGGTTCGCTGAAGAACCGCATCGCTTCCCAGCCACCTTCGCGGCCGAGCCCCGAGTTGCCGCTGCCACCAAACGGCGTGCGCAAGTCGCGCACCATCCAGCAGTTGACCCACACCAGGCCGGCGCGCACCCGCGCGGCGAGGCGGTGGGCGCGGCCGACGTCGCGCGTCCACAGGCTACAAGCCAGGCCATAGCGGGTCGCGTTGGCCAGGGCGACCGCCTCGTCGTCGTCGTCGAATGGTTGCACGGTCACCACCGGCCCAAAGATCTCGTCCTGGTTGGTGCGACACCCGGGGCCCAGACCGACCAGGACGGTCGGCTCCACGAAGAAGCCGCCCTGGCACCGTCCGGCCACTT